>DASPJU010000489.1:0-5658 GCA_035628475.1 Salinarimonas sp.
CCGGTCCCGGCGCGAAGCTCGAGGCCGGCACGGTCGCGGCCTATCTCGACGGGCTGCCCCGGGCCGTGAAGCAGATGCCCCCGAAGGCCCTCACGATCTCGCAGGCGACCGAGTGCGGCCTCGTCTATCGTCCTGACGAGATCCGGGCGCTCGCCGACGTCGTCCATGCCCGGGGGCTCACGCTCCACATGGACGGGGCGCGCTTCGCCAACGCCCTCGTGTCCCTCGGCTGCACCCCCGCCGAGATGACCTGGAAGGCCGGCGTCGACGCCCTCACCTTCGGCGCCACCAAGAACGGCTGCCTCGCGGCCGAGGCCGTGATCCTGTTCGATCCGGCAGCCGCCGAATCCATGCCCTATCGGCGCAAGCGCTCGGGCCACACCCTCTCCAAGGGCCGGCTGCTGTCGGCCCAGATGGAGGGCTACCTCGCGAACGATCATTGGCTCGCCAATGCGCGCCACGCCAACGCCATGGCGGCGCGCCTCGCTCGGGGCCTGGAGCGGCGGCCCGGGGTGCGCCTCGCCTTCGCGGCGCAGGCCAACGAGGTGTTCCCGATCCTGCCCCGGTCGCTCGACGCGCGCCTGCGCGAGGCTGGCGCCGTCTATCACCCCTGGACGACGGCGAGCCTCGCCCCCGGCGAGACGGTCGGCCCCGACGAGGTGCTGGTGCGGCTCGTCACCTCCTTCGCGACGCGGGAGGCGGACGTGGAGCGCTTCCTCGCGGCCGCGGAATGAGGCGCCGCAGGGCCGCCGCAATCGCCCCCGAAGGTCCGCCCCCATGAGCCCCCGCATCGCCCGCCTCGCCCTCGCGGCCGCCCTCGCCCTGTCCCCCGTCGCCGTCGCGCCCGCCCTGGCCCAGTTCGCGGTGGGGCCGCCGCTGACGGGCCGCCAAGTGATGCAGCTCCTCGCGCGCCGGGGCTTCGAGCCCCTGTCGGGAGCCCGGTTCAACGGCGACGCCTATGTGGTGGACGCGCTCTCGCCGCGCGGCGCTCCCGTGCGCCTCGTCATCGACGCCTATGACGGCGCGGTGATCCGGCGCGTCCGGCTCGACGCTCCGCGGCGCGGCCCCTACGGCGACGGCCCGCCGCCCTGGCAGCGCCCGGATGAGGGCCCGGGGGACGAGATCGAGGAGGCGCCCGCCCGGCCGGCGCCGCGCCCCTCCCGCCCGGCCCCGAGCGCGCGCGTCGAGCCGCCGCTCGCCCCGGCGCCGCGCCCGCCCGCCGTGCCGTCCGCCCCCGTCGAGGCGCCCGCGGCCCCCGAGCCAGAACGGCCCGTCGCCGCCGCGCCCGAGAAGCTCCCCACTCGCACGGTGCCCCCCGCCTCGGCCGCGAGGGCTCCCGACCGCGCCGCGCCGCCGCGCAACGTCCGCGTCATCGAGGGCGTCACCCCCGTCCCCGCCCGGCCGGGCGGGGCCGGTGGGCCGGACTGAGGCGGGGAGCGCGGGCGCAAACGAAAAGCGCCCCGGTCACCCGGAGCGCTTCCCCTCTCGCGAGGCGCGTTTGCCGTTACGCGGCGTGCTGCTCGATGGTCGCGGGGGTGCGGTCCGCCGCGGCGATCGGGATCAGGCGGGGCTTCTTGGCCTCGGGGATCTGGCGCTCGAGCTCCACGTGGAGCAGGCCGTTGGCCAAGGCCGCGCCCTGGACCTGCACGCCGTCGGCGAGCTGGAACCGGCGCTCGAAGGCGCGGGCCGCGATGCCCTGGTGCAGCATCTGGCTCTTGCGCTCGGTCTCCTCGGAGCCCTTGGCGCCGCGGATCGTGAGGGTGGTCTCCTTCACCTCGATCGCGAGCTCGGCCTCGGTGAAGCCGGCGACCGCGACGGTGATGCGGTAGGCCGTCTCGCCCGTGCGCTCGATGTTGTAGGGCGGGTAGGTCTGGGCCTGCTCGACGCCGACGATCTGGTCGAGCATCGAGAACAGCCGGTCGAAGCCGACCGTGTTGCGGTAGAGGGGAGCAAGATCGAACTGTCGCATGGCATATCCTCCGTAAAGCGACATGCGGGGCGGTCCGCCGCTGGGGCCGGACCGGGGTCGCGCCGCCGTCATGGCCGGCGCACCCTTTAAGTGGTGACGGGGCGATCTCCGGTCAAGATCGCCCGCGCGGTCGCCAAAACCCGGAAAACCACGTATCGTCCGCGCCACCATCCCCCATCCGGAGCCCGACGTGGAGCTCGTCCCCACCCCCGACAACCCCATCCCGGACGGCGCCGAGGTCCTGCGCGTGACCGCCGCCGACGGGGTGGCCCTGCGCGCGGCCCGCTGGCTCCCCGCCGGCGAGGCGCGGGGCACCGTGCTGCTGCTGCAGGGCAGGGCCGAGTTCATCGAGAAATATTTCGAGACCGTCTCCGACCTGCTCGCCCGGGGCCTCGCGGTCGTGACCTTCGACTGGCGCGGCCAGGGCGGATCGGACCGGGAGGTGAGCGATCCGCGCAAGGGGCACGTGCGCCGCGCCTCCGACTACGCCCTCGACCTCGAGGCGGTGGTGGCGCAGGTCATGGAGCCGGCCGGGCCCGAGCCCTGGTTCTGCCTCGCCCATTCCATGGGGGCGGCGGTGGCGCTCGATCTCGCGCGCTCCGACCGCCTGCCCGCCGAGCGCCTCGTGGCGCTGGCCCCGATGATCCGCCTGTCCATGATCCGCGCGACGCGCTGGCCGCCGCTGCTCGCGCGCGTCCTGTGGCTCCTGGGCCTGTCGCGCTCCTACGTGCCGGGCGGCGGGGCGACCTCGATCGCCACCAAGCCCTTCGCGGGCAACCGGCTGACGAGCGATCCCGCGCGCTATGCCCGCAACGCCGCCGCCGCGGCGGCGGTCGGCCCCGGCGCGATCGGCGATCCCACAGTGGGCTGGCTGAACGCGGCCTTCAACCTCATGGCGAGCTTCGAGGAGCCGCGCGCGCCCATCGAGATCCGCCTGCCGACCCTGGTCGTGGCGGCCGCGGCCGATCCGGTCTGCTCGACGCCCGCGATCGAGCGCTTCGGGGCGCGGCTCAAGGCGGGCCGCGTCATCGTGCTCGCGGGGTCGCGCCACGAGATCCTGATGGAGGCGGACGTGATCCGCGACCAGTTCTGGGCCGCCTTCGACGCCTTCGTCCCCGGGACGCCGGAGCCTCGGCGGGTCCGCGAGACGGTCCCGGCGGACGCGACCGAGCCGGCCTGACGGCCGGCTCAGCGGTTGCTGCCCGTCTCGATCATGCGCTCGTAGTTGATGACGAACTGGGCGGGATCGACCCGGGTCCCGCGCTCCACGTTCGACAGGACGACCGTGGTCTGGAATCCCTGCGGGTCGGTGATCTGCCACTTGCCCAGGGCCTGCACGGCCGGATCGAAGAACAGCACGATCTTCGACGTGCCGCCCAGGGTCGAGCGGTCCTCGAGCGCCACGCGGGCCTCGCGCTCGGAGCGGTCGACCCCCGTCACCCGCACGTCGCGGCCGAGATCGACCCGCTCGCGGGTGAGGAACTTCAGGGGTGTCTGCGACAGGGGATAGAGGTCCTGCGTCGCGAGCTTGCGGTCGCGCACGGCCACCGAGGAGCCGTCGGCGATCACCTCCAGGGTCGCGGGGGAGCGGTACTCGAAGCGCAGCTTGCCCGGCCGCTGCACGAAGAGGCGCCCGGCCATGCGCCGTCCGTCGCCGCCGATCTGCACGAAGTCCCCCGTCATCGTCCCGAGGCCGTTGAAGAAGGCGTTGGCGCGCTCCAGCACCTGCTGGTCGGTGAGCGGGCCCTCGGCCTGGGCCGGCGGGCTGCGCACGGCCGTGACCTGGACCGGCTCGGCGGAGGCGGTCTGGGTGGCGGGCGGGCGCGCGGGCGCGGCGGGAGCGGGCGCCTCGGCGGCGGCCGTCTCCGGCGCCGGACCGAGGGTGGCGGGGCGGCGGGGCGGCAGAGGCCAGGCGGTGCGCGTCCACCCCTCGCCGGCGGGCTGCGCCGCGGGCGGGCGCGCCGCGGAGCGCTCGGGGGCGGCGGGCGCGGGACGCGCGGCCGCGCGCTCGGGCGTCTCCGGGACGGGACGGGCGGCCGCCCGCGCGGGAGCCGCCGGGGGAGGCTCGGGGGTGGCGGGCTGCTGGGGCGCGGGCGGCTGGTGCGGCGTCAGGCCGAACATGCGCTCGAGGAAGTTCTGCGCGCTCGCCGGTCCGGGCGCGCCGGCCAGCACGGCGATCCCGACGAGGAGGCCGGCGACGGGGCGGCGTGAGGTCATCGGATCGGTTCTCCAGGTGGGGCGGCGCTTCCAAAGCCCAGCGGTGTGGCGATTTGACGACGCGGGCGGCGGCGGAGGGTTCCGGATCAGCCGTCGGCGCCGCCCCCGCCGCCCTCGAGCAGGATCTCGCGCTTGCCCGCGTGGTTGGCCGGGCCGACGATGCCTTCCTTCTCCATGCGCTCCATGAGCGAGGCGGCACGGTTGTAGCCGATCTGCAGGCGACGCTGGATGTAGGAGGTCGAGGCCTTCTTGTCCCGCAGCACGGTGGCGACCGCCTGGTCGTAGAGGTCCGCGCCGCCGTCGCCGAAGGAGCCCGCGTCGAACACGGCCGCGTCGGCGCCCGCGCCGCCCGCCTCCTCGTCCTCGCCGTCCGAGGTGACGGCGTCGAGATAGGCTGGCCGTCCCTGCCGCTTGAGGTGGGCCACGACCTTCTCGACCTCGTCGTCGGAGACGAAGGGCCCGTGCACGCGGGTGATGCGACCCCCGCCCGCCATGTGCAGCATGTCGCCCTGCCCGAGCAGCTGCTCGGCCCCCATTTCCCCTAAGATCGTGCGGCTGTCGATCTTGCTCGTGACCTGGAAGGAGATCCGGGTCGGGAAGTTGGCCTTGATCGTGCCCGTGATCACGTCCACGCTCGGGCGCTGCGTCGCCATGATCAGGTGGATGCCCGCCGCCCGCGCCATCTGGGCCAGCCGCTGGATCGCGCCCTCGATCTCCTTGCCGGCCACCATCATCAGGTCGGCCATCTCGTCCACGATCACCACGATGTAGGGCAGCGCCTCCAGGCTCATCGCCTCCTGGGCCTGCAGAGCCTCCCCGGTCTCCCGGTCGAAGCCCGCCGGCACCGCCCGCGTGATCGTCTCGCCGCGCGCCGCGGCCTCGGCCACGCGCGCGTTGTAGCCGTCGATGTTGCGAACCCCCAGCCGCGACATGCGCCGGTAGCGCTCCTCCATCTCGCGCACCGCCCATTTCAGCGCGATCACCGCCTTCTTGGGATCCGTCACCACGGGCGAGAGCAGGTGCGGGATGCCGTCATAGACCGACAGCTCCAGCATCTTGGGATCCACCATGATGAGCCGGCACTCGGCCGGCGTGAGCCGGTAGAGCAGCGACAGGATCATGGTGTTGATGGCCACCGACTTGCCCGAGCCCGTGGTGCCGGCGACCAGCAGATGCGGCATGCGGGCCAGATCCGCGATCACCGGCTCGCCGCCGATGGTCTTGCCTAGGCACAGCGCCAGCTTGCCCTTCGAGCCCTCGAAGTCGGCCGACGCGAGAAGCTCGCGCAGGTACACGGTCTCGCGCCGCGCGTTGGGCAGCTCGATCCCGATCGCGTTGCGCCCCTGCACCACCGCCACCCGCGCCGACACCGCCGACATCGAGCGCGCGATGTCGTCCGCCAGCGCGATCACACGAGACGACTTCGTCCCAGGCGCAGGCTCAAGCTCGTACAACGTCACAACAGGGCCGGG
>DASPJU010000490.1:0-8357 GCA_035628475.1 Salinarimonas sp.
GATGCTGGTCCGAGCCCTCCAGGTACATGACCTGGTCGTCGCCGCCCTCGACCCGGCGCCGGGCCGCGAGGTCGGGCCGCTTCTCCAGGGCGAAGGCATGGGTGGAGCCGGAATCGAACCAGACGTCGAGGATGTCGGTGACGGGCGCCCACGACGCGGGATCCTCGACGAGCCCGTCGAGGAAGCGGCGCGGGTCGCCCTCGAACCAGGCATCCGCCCCGTTCGCCTCGAAGGCCGCGGCGATGCGGTCCTCCAGCTCGGCCGAGCGCTCGAAGTCCGGCCCCGGCGCGAGGCGGCGCACGCCGCCCGCCTCGTCCTCCTGGACGAAGACCGCGATCGGCACGCCCCAGGCGCGCTGGCGCGACACCACCCAGTCCGGGCGGTTCTCGATCATGCCCGTGATGCGGTTCTCGCCCGAGGCCGGCACCCATTGCACGGTCTTGATGGCATCGAGCGCCCGGTTGCGCAGGGTGTCGGCCGGGGGAGCCTTGTCGTGGGGCCACATCACGGTGCCGACGGGCTGCGCCGCCGGATCCGTCCCCGCCTCTCCGCCCGTGATCGGCCGGTCCATGGCGATGAACCATTGCGGCGTGTTGCGGAACAGGAGCGGGCCCTTCGAGCGCCAGGAATGGGGGTACTGGTGCTTGAGCCGACCGCGGGCGATCAGCGCCCCGGTCTCGACGAGGCGGCGGATCACCGCCTCGTTGGCGCCTCCGTCCTTGCCCTTGTCGTCGTAGACCCGCTCGCCCGCGAAGAGCGGGACATGGGCGTAGTAGGCGGAATCCGGCCCCACCGTGTGGGGCACCTCGCGGGTGCCGCAGCGGGCGAAGGTCTCGCGGTTCTTGATGAAGGTGACATAGTCGTCGGCGCCGTGGCCCGGCGCCGTGTGGACGAAGCCCGTGCCGGCATCGTCCGTCACGTAGTCCGCGGTCACCACGGGCACGTCGAAGTCCCAATGGCCGCCCGCGCCCTCGAGGCCCCGGAAGGGATGGGCGCAGCGCGCGATCATCACGGGGAGCGCGTCCTTCACGCGCTCGAAGCCGGCGACACGGGCGGCGGCGAAGACCTCGCCCGCGAGCTTGTCGGCGACGATCAGGCGGTCGCCGACCTTGGCCCAGTTGTCGGCGGCCGCGTCCGTGACCCGGTAGAGGCCATAAGATATGCCCTCGCCATAGGCGATGGCGCGGTTCGCCGGGATGGTCCAGGGCGTGGTGGTCCAGATCACGACGCCGGCGCCCTCCAGGTCGCCGTCCAGCGTGTCGATCACGGGAAAGCGCACCCAGATCGTGGTGGAGGTCTTCTCGTGGTACTCGACCTCGGCCTCGGCGAGCGCGGTCCGCTCGATCGCGGACCACATCACGGGCTTGGAGCCGCGATAGAGCTGGCCCGTGCGGGCGAAGGCGATGATCTCGCGGGCGATCTGCGCCTCGGCGTCGTAGGCCATCGTGGCGTAGGGGTTCTCCCAGTCGCCCTCGACGCCCAGCCGCTTGAACTCCTCGCGCTGCACGTCGATCCACTTGGCCGCGAAGGCGCGGCACTGCCGGCGGAACTCGACGATCGCGACCTCGTCCTTGTCCCGGCCCTTGGCGCGGTACTCCTCCTCGATCTTCCACTCGATGGGCAGGCCGTGGCAGTCCCAGCCCGGGACATAGTTGGAGTCGAAGCCCAGCATCCCCTGCGAGCGGACCACGAGGTCCTTCAGGATCTTGTTCAGCGCGTGGCCGATATGGATGTGGCCGTTGGCGTAGGGCGGCCCGTCGTGG
Source organism: Salinarimonas sp. (assembly GCA_035628475.1). GTDB lineage: Bacteria > Pseudomonadota > Alphaproteobacteria > Rhizobiales > Beijerinckiaceae > Salinarimonas_A. The sequence goes on from DASPJU010000490.1 coordinate 1,764, forward strand.
AGCACGAACCGGGTGCGCCCCGCGGCCTCCTCGCGCATGCGCCGGTAGAGGCCGAGATCAGCCCAGCGGGCCAGGATCTCGGGCTCGGCCTTGGGAAGCCCGGCGCGCATGGGAAAGTCGGTCTTGGGCAGGAACAGCGTCTGCGCATAGTCGCGGGCGGCGGGCGTGGCGTCGTTCATGGCGGAACCTGGCGGCGGCTCGGGGATGAGCGCGTGGGAGTGGCGTGGGCATGACGGAGCGTCTCCCGACCCTCGCCCGGCTGGCGCGCTCAGGCGAAGGCCGGGCCCGTAATTCGCAGCGTCAGGCGGCGCAGGCTCGCGGTCATCGGGGGCTTGTAGCAGGGGGCGCGGCGGCGGGGAAGCGGGTTGACCCTGCCCCCCGGTCTCGGGCGCGGCCCCCGCTGGCAGGGGAGCGTCGACGGCAATGCCGGCCCGCGATGCCAGCCGGTGAGGGGCGCGGACGAGAGGAGCGTGACGGAGCGGCCGGACGCTTCCGCTCTCCCTCGCCCCTGGGGAGGGAGAGCGCGGCGGACCCGTCGTGGACGTCCTGCGAGCACGGTCGGATGCCCTCGGTCCGGGGCTTCAGCCTGCCCTACCCCGCCTCCCGCGCCCGGTGGCGCGCCAGGGCGTGCCCGATCAGCGCGTCCATCAGCGCCGGGCCGGGGAGCCCGTCGGCCTCCCAGAGCTTCGGATACATGCTGATCGCCGTGAAGCCCGGCAGGGTGTTGGCCTCGTTGACGAAGACCTCGCCTCCCTCCCCGGGAGCGACGAAGAAGTCGACGCGGGCGAGCCCGCCGCAGCACAGCGTCTCGAAGGTGACCCGGGCGAGGTCGCGGATGCGCTCCGACAGCGCCGGGGGCAGCTCGGCCGGGATGACGAGGCGCGCGCCGGCCGCGTCCACGTATTTGGCGTCGTAGCTGTAGAAGCCGTGCGCGGGCGCGGGCGCGATCTCGCCCGCCACCGAGACCCGGATCTCCCCGTCCGCCGTCTCGAGCACGGAGCACTCGACCTCGCGGGCGTCGGGCACGGCGCGCTCGACGAGGAGCTTCCCGTCGTAGCGCAGCGCCAGCGCCACGGCCGCGTCGAATTCCGCCGCCGAGCGCGCCCGCGACACGCCGACCGAGGAGCCCATATTGGCGGGCTTCACGAACAGGTCGCGGCTGCCCAGCGCCGCCGCCGCCGCCTCGAAGGAGACCCGCCGCCGGGCGGTCAGCGCCAGGAAGGGCACGATCGGCAGCCCCGCATCGCGCAGGAGGCGCTTGGCGACGTCCTTGTCCATGGCCGCGGCCGAGCCCATCACGCCCGAGCCCACGTAAGGGACGCCCGCGAGCTCGAGCAGGCCCTGCACGGTCCCGTCCTCGCCGTTCGGGCCATGCAGCACCGGCACCACGACGTCGATCGGCCGGGCGCCGCCCGGGCCGTCGAGCACCGTGAGCCGTCCGCCATCCCCGGGCAGGAAGGCGACCCGAGGGCCGTCCGCCGGCGCGGCGGAGGGGAAGGGATCGCCCTCGCCGAGCGCGCAACGACGCCAGATCCCGTCGCGCCCGATCGCCACCGCCTCGACGGCGTAGCGTGCGGGATCCAGGGCGCGAAAGACGTTGCCGGCCGAGAGCACCGAGACGTCGTGCTCCGCCGACCGTCCCCCGAACAACAACGCCACCCGCAGCCGTTCCGTCATGCCAGCCTCCGTCTCAGCCACGGCTGATTGCATCCGATCCGAGCGGCGGGTCAATGGCGGATGCGGCGCCGGAGGAACCGGACAGCACCCCGCCCTGCCCTGGAGCGGGAGGGTGGCCGCCGCGCGGCCCCCGACCGCGGGCGCGTCACTCCCCCGCCGGCACGGGGGCCGGCTCGGCGCCCCTGAGCGGGCGTTCCTCCATGCGGGCGAGGAACAGGAGCGCGAGCGCGAAGCCGACGAGGGCGGCGGCGAACATCATGCGGAACACCGACGGGTCCACCGTGCCGCGCAGCGAGCCCGCGAGGGCCTCGTGGCTCGCGCCGTGCGGCGCCGCGCCGCCGGAGAGCACGATGGCGCCGAACCCCGCGACGATGAAGGCGCCGCCGATCTGGCGGAAGAAGTTGGCGACCCCCGTGGCGGTGCCGAGCTCGTGGCGCTCGACCGCGTTCTGGATCGCCACCGTCGAGACCGGCAGCAGCGTGCCCAGCCCCATGCTGATCCCCGCGAGCAGCGCCTCGACGCCCCAGAAGGGCAGCCCCCGCGGCACCGCGACGAGCACCGCGGTGCCGGCCACCGCGAGGCTCAGGCCCGCCAGCGGGATCCGCTTGTAATGGCGCACCCGCGCCATGGCCCGGCCGGCCAGCGTCGCGCCGATCACGGTCCCGACCATGAGGGGGATCAGCGCCAGTCCCGAGGCGCTGGCCGAGAGCCCCACCATCGTCTCGAAATAGACCGGCATGTAGATGGTGAGCCCGATATAGGTGCCCATGCCGAAGCCCGCCGCCAGCGTGCCGGCCCGCACCACGGGGTTCTTGAGGATCCCGGCGGGGATGAAGGGCTCGCGGGCGCGCCGCAGGTGCAGCGCCAGCGCGGCCCAGGCGACGCCCGAGAGCGCCACGAGGCCGAGGATCGGCGCCGAGATCCAGGGATAGCTCACCCCGCCCCAGCTCAGCGCCAGGAGCACGGTCACGGTGGCGGCGACGAGAAGGCCGGCGCCCACGAGGTCGAGGCGGTGCGGGCGCTCGTGGCGCGGCAGGCGCCTGAGCGCCCGGCTCGTCATCCAATAGGCCAGGGCGCCCAGCGGCAGGTTGATCCAGAAGATCGCCGACCAGTGCAGGTGGTCGGCGAAGAGGCCGCCCAGCACGGGCCCGAGCAGGCTCGAGGAGACGAAGACGCCCGCGATATAGACCTGGTAGCGGGCGCGCTCGCGCGGCTCCACCACGTCGGCGATGATGGTCTGGGCCAGCGCGATCAGGCCCCCGCCCCCCAGGCCCTGCAGGCCCCGCGCCAGGATCAGGGCCAGCATCGTGGGCGCCAGCGCGCAGGCGATCGAGCCCGCGACGAAGACCGCGATGCCCGACAGCAGCACCACGCGCCGCCCGTGGATGTCGCTGAGCTTGCCGTAGAGGGGCGTCACGGCGGTGGCGGCGAGCAGGTAGGAGGTGACGATCCAGGGCATGTGCTGCGGATCGCCGAGCTCGCGCCCGATGGTCGGGAGCGCGGTCGCCACGATGGTCTGGTCGAGGGCGGCGAGCAGCATCGCCAGGAGGATGCCGAGGATGATCGACCGGATCTCGCGGTGGGTCAGCGGCGTCGCGACCGGCGGGGAGAGGGCGTCCATGGGACCGATTGAGCTATGCGGGGAGCGCAGAAGAGGCAGGCCCGCGCGATGCAGCCCAACGATCGGCGCATGGATCGGTTCCGGGGGATCGCGCCGGCCCGCTGGGGCGCCGGCGCCGCCCTCTCCTCCGCCCCCGATTTTCGCCGCCCGCCTGTCGAAATCGCCGCCGCCCGCGGCTCATGGGGTCGGAGGCGCCGTCGGCGCCCCGGCGGGCACGAAGCTTCGCCATCTACAACGATCCGCGTTAGGATAGTCCCATGCAGTACATGATCCTTCTCACCGAGACCGAGGCCCAGTTCGCCGAGCGCACCGACCCGGCCCGGGCGGACGCCTATTGGGGCGCCTGGATGGCCTATATCGGGGCGATGAACGAGGCTGGCATCGTGGTGTCCGGCAACGGGCTGCAGGCGCCGTCGACGGGCACCACGGTGCGGGTGCGCGACGGGCGCCGGCACGTGCAGGACGGCCCCTTCGCGGAGACGAAGGAGCAGCTCGCGGGCTATTTCATCGTCGAGGTGCCCGATCTCGACGTCGCGCTCGACTGGGCGGCGCGCTCGCCCTCGGCGGCTCATGCCTGCGTGGAGGTGCGCCCCGTCCTGCCGCCCATGGCGCCGCGCCCGTGAGCGAGGGCGCGCGCCGGGCCGCCGAGCGCGTGGCGCGCGATTCCTACGGCCGCCTGGTCGCGATCGTGGCGGCGCGGTCCCGCGACATCGCGGCCGCGGAGGACGCCCTCGCGGACGCCTTCCGGGCGGCTCTCGAGACCTGGCCGGCGCGGGGCGTGCCGGCCCGTCCCGAGGCCTGGCTCGTCACCGCGGCGCGCAGGGCGCTGGGCCATGCCCGCCGGCACGGCGCGGTGCGCGAGGCCGCCGCGGCGACGCTCGCGATCCTGCACGAGGAGGTGGCGTCCCGCGCCCGGGGGGCCGTGCCGGACGAGCGGCTGGGGCTGCTCTTCGTGTGCGCCCATCCCGCCATCGACGAGGGCGTGCGCACTCCCCTCATGCTGCAGGCCGTGCTGGGCCTCGACGCGGCGCGCGTCGCGGCGGCCTTCCTCGCCTCCCCGGCCGCCATGAGCGGGAGGCTGGTGCGCGCCAAGGCGAAGATCCGCGACGCGGGCCTGCGGGTCGAGCCCCCGGATCCCGACGAGCTCGGGCCCCGCCTCGAGGCGGTGCTCGCCGCGATCTACGCCGCCTTCGGCAGCGGCTTCGACGATCCGGCGGACCGCGACGGCGGCGGCCTCGCCTCCGCGGCGAGGCCGCCGCGGAGGCGATCCACCTCGCCCGCCTCGTGACGGCGCTCCTGCCCCACGAGCCGGAGGCCCAGGGGCTTCTGGCCCTCATGCTGCACGTGGAGGCGCGGGCCGCCGCCCGGCGCGGCCCGGACGGTGCCTTCGTGCCCCTCGACCGGCAGGATCCGCGCCTGTGGTCGCGCCCGCTGATCGTCGAAGCCGAGGAGGCGCTGGCCCGCGCGGCCCGGGCCCGCCGCTTCGGCCGCTTCCAGACCGAGGCGGCGATCCAGTCCGTCCACGCGGGGGCGGGGCTGTCGGGGCGGGCGAATCCCCGCGCCCTCGTGGCGCTCCACGACCTGCTCGCCGCGCATGCGCCCTCCATAGGCGCGGGCGTCGCCCGCGCCGCGGTCCACGGCGACGCCTTCGGTCCCGCGGCGGGCCTGGCGCTTCTCGCCGCGATCGACCCCGCCGGCGTCGCGGCCTACCAGCCCTATTGGGCGGTGCGGGCGCATCTTCTGGCGGGTGCGGGACGGGCCGCCGAGGCGCGCGGCGCCTATGCCCGGGCGATCGCGCTCGTCGCGGACCCCGCGCTCAAGATCCACCTCGCGGAGCGGGCCGCCGCGCTGGGGTGACGGGCGCGCCGGCGGATCCGGTCGCGGCCCGGGCGTGGCGCGTGCCTCGAGGCTCGTCTCCGCCGAGCACCTCGGCACCAGGCGGTCGGGGACGTGGCTGGGCAGCGCTCAGGCCCCTCGTCCCTGGTGTGCCCGCGAACCGGGCCCCGAAGGGCGCTCCGGGGATCTCCGGCTCAGCCGATCGCCGAGGCGAGACCGTCGTCCCCGGCGAGCGCCGCCCGGGCCTCCTCGGAGTCTCGATCCATGCGGGCGACCAGCGCCTGCGCGCTCGCGAAGCGCTCCTCGCCGCGGATCCAGGCCGCGAGCTCGACCCGTACGGTCTGGCCGTAGAGGTCGCCCGAGAAGCCGAACAGATAGGTCTCCAGGAGGGGCGCCCCGTCATCGAAGGTGGGGCGGCGGCCGAAGCTCGCGACGCCGGGCAGGATCCGGCCGTCGGCGAGCCGCATGCGCACCGCGTAGATGCCGTGGCGCAGGCCGCAGGTGGCGGGCAGGCTCAGGTTCGCGGTGGGGTAGCCGAGCGTTCGCCCGCGCTTGGCCCCGTGCGCCACCTCGCCCTCGACGAACCAACGATAGCCGAGCAGCGCGTTGGCGCGGGCGACGTCGCCCTCCGCCAGCGCCCGCCGGATCGCGCTCGAGGAGACGGGCTCGTCCCCATCCGTCACGGCGGGGATCACGGTGCAGCCCATGCCCCGCGCCGCCGCGAGGGCCCGGAGGCGCTCAGGACTTCCGGCGCGCCCGCGCCCGAAATGGAAGTCGTGGCCCACCACCACGCCCGCGGCGCCGAGCCGCTCGCCCAGCAGGCGGTCGACGAAGTCCTCCGCCGAGAGCCCCGCGAGCGCCGCGTCGAACCGGGACACGACGGCGCCCTCGAGATCGAGGCGCGCCAGCAGGCGCAGCTTCTCGGCCTCGGGCGTCAGGCGGAACAGGGGGGTGTCGGGGGCGAAGACCTGGCGCGGATGGGGCTCGAAGGTGAGCACGCCCGCCGGCCGCCCCTGCCCGGCCGCGATCCGGCGCGCCTCGCCGATCAGGGCCTGATGGCCGCGATGCACCCCGTCGAAATTGCCGATCGCGAGCACCGCGCCGCGCAAGGCCTCGGGCATCGCCTCCCCGTCGCGCACGACGAGGAAGGCGCGGGAGAGATCGGCTGAGGGGCTCTGGCGCATGGAGCGGCCGCGTCGTTCCGGGGCGGCGACCTGTGAGCCAAAGGCGGGGGCGGGTCAAGACGCCGCCAAGGACGGGCGGACCGCGCTGGAGCGTTTTCGAGCGAGGTGGATCCGGCTCACGTGAAGACCCGAAGGGCGGCGATGGCAAGAACGCGACCAGGCGAGAACGAGAGCCGACGTCGTGTCAACGGAAACGGCTCTAGGCCCGGCCGGGCACCGCGACCCAGGCCTCGCCCTCCAGCACCGCCTGCCCGTCGACCACGCATTCGCAGAACA
>DASPJU010000491.1:0-2010 GCA_035628475.1 Salinarimonas sp.
TGTCGGTGGGCGGCATCGTCTCGAACCGCAAGATGTTCGGCTCGCTGCTCGCCGGCGTCGACCACCTGCCTCACACCTATAACCGCGCCGAGCAGGCCTTCACCCGCGGCGAGCCCGAGTGGGGCGCGCACCTCGCCGACGAGCTCGAGCGCATCGTGGCGCTGCACGACGCCTCCACCATCGCGGCCGTGATCGTCGAGCCCATGGCGGGCTCCACCGGCGTGCTGCCGCCGCCGAAGGGCTATCTCCAGCGCCTGCGCCAGATCTGCGATCGGCACGGCATCCTCCTGATCTTCGACGAGGTGATCTCCGGCTTCGGGCGGCTGGGCTTTCCCTTCGCGGCCGAGCGCTACGGCGTGATCCCCGACATGATCACCTTCGCCAAGGCCGTGAACTCCGGCACCGTGCCCATGGGCGGCGTGCTGGTGCGAAAGGGCATCCACGACGCCTTCATGCGGGGCCCCGACCACGCCATCGAGCTCTTCCACGGCTATACCTATTCGGGCCACCCGCTCGCCTGCGCGGCCGCCATCGCCACCCTGGACATCTATCGCGAGGAGCGCCTGTTCGAGCGGGCGCGTGCCCTGGAGCCCGTCTGGGCCGAGGCGATGCACGGGCTGAAAGGCCTGCCCAACGTCCTCGACATCCGCACGCTCGGCCTCGTCGCGGCCATCGACCTCGCCTCCCGCCCGGACGCCGTGGGACAGCGCGCCTTCGAGGCCATGGACCGCGCCTTCCAGGACCACGACCTCATGATCCGCGTCACCGGCGACACCCTCGCCCTGACCCCGCCGCTCATCGTGAGCGAGGACGAGATCGGCGAGATCGCCGACAAGCTGGGGAAGGTGATCCGCGCGGTGGCGTAAGCCCCCGCTACATCTGCGGCAGGGACGGCCCGGGCATGCCCGGCACGTCCGGGTCGGCGCCAGGGCCGGCGGGATCGGCGATGCCAGGGTCGTTCACGGGATAGGGCGTGCGCGGCCCGGCGGGTCCGGGCTGCGGGCCCTCGTCCGGCCGGGGCGGGACCTCGCCGGGACGGCGGCCGGGGTTGATCTCGGGAACGGAGCCGGATTGCGCGACGAGCGCGGAGCGGGCGGAGTGGGTCATGGGGACCTCAGGGCCGGGGCACTCCCCAGGGAACGGCCGGGGAGCCGCCCGGTTCAGGCGCGGCCCTCGTCGAGCGCCGCCCAGATCCGCGTCGCTGCGTCGCGCAGCGCGTCCGGGTCCGCCTCGAGGTCGAGGGCGTCGGCGTCGATCGTGAGCACCCGCGTGGCGGGGCTCTCCCGCCGGAAGGCCGCGAGGCGGCGGTCGAGGGCGGTTCGCAGGCGCTCCAGATAGGGCAGGCCCAGACCGCCCTCCTCCGGGCGCCCGCGCCGCGCGATATGCGTGAGCTGGATTTCGGGCGCGCAGGCGAGATGGACGAGAAGCGCCGGATGGCCGATCCGCGCGACCATCCGCGCCAGCACCGCCTCGACGGCCCGCACGTCCGCCGCCTCGCAGACGATGTCCGTATAGGCGAGGTCCTGGAACAGCGCGTAGTCGCACACCACCGCCGCCCCGCCCTCGCTCCGGGCCCGGTCCGCGTGGGAGAGCACGAAGCTCACGTTCTTGTGGAAGCCGTAGGCCATGGGCTCGGCGTAGAACTGCCGGAAGAAGGGCACCGTGCGCACCTCCTCCTCCACGAGGCGGCAAGGACGCAGGGCGGCGAGCGTCCGGGCAAGCGTGGTCTTGCCGGCGCCGATGCCGCCGCTGATCTCGATCCGATGCGCCGCCTCCATCCCGGCTCAACGCATCGCGGGCCCGGCGGTGCCCTCCGCTTTCGACGCGGCGCCCCGCCGCGCGAGCATCGTATCGTAGAGCGCGACGAGGCGCCGCGCATGGGCGTCCGGCGTCGGGGGATCGCGCCAGAAGGCGTGCGCGGCCGCGCGGCCGAGGCGGCGGGCGAGACCGTCGTCCCCGAGACGGCGGAACGCCTCCGTGAACGCCGCGACGTTCGGCTCGACGACGAGC
>DASPJU010000492.1:0-13108 GCA_035628475.1 Salinarimonas sp.
AAGTTCGTACAAAGCCGGGATATAAGCGGCGGCCGCCCATCGGGCGTGCGTCGGGGAGGAACGACGATGACGCTGCTGGCCCGAAGCTTGCGTCGATCGGGAATCTAGCGGGGCGCCTGCGCCCGAGTGATACGCCAATGCCTTTGCTCGAATTCCTGACGCCCGAGGCGGTCGTCGCCTCCTTGCGGGCTCCGACGAAGAAGCAGGCTCTGCACGAGCTCGCGGCGCATGCGGCGAGGCTCACGGGCGAGGACGAGCGGCGCATCTTCGAGACGCTGCTCCAGCGCGAGCGCCTGGGCTCGACCGGCATCGGCGAGGGCATCGCGATCCCGCACGGCAAGCTGCCCTCGGTGACGAAGCTGATCGGCCTCGTGGCGCGCCTCGAGCGGCCGATCGACTTCGAGGCGATCGACGGCCAGCCCGTCGACCTGCTGTTCCTTCTGCTGGCCCCCGAGGGCGCCGGCGCCGACCATCTCAAGGCCCTGGCCCGCGTCGCGCGGGCGCTGCGGGAGCCGGGGCTGCTGGAGCGGGCCCGGGCCACCCGGGACCCGGCGGCCCTCTACGCGGTCCTCACCCAGTCCTCGGCCCCGCAGGCGGCGTGACCCAGAGCCGGTCGGGGTCGTCGAGCCCGAAGCGCGCGGGCGCGGCGCCGACCGCGGCGAGGCCCCGCAGCACCGCCTCCTCCGAGGTCAGCAGGAAAGCGGGAATCGCCCGGGCGAAGGCCGCCACGGGCTCCTTGGCCTCGAACCGCTCGCGGAAGCGCGGGCCGTCGAGGAGCGGCGCGAGCGAGGCGATCACCCCGCCGCGCAGATAGACGCCGCCCGTCGCCCCGAACGCGATCCCCATGTCGCCCGAGAAGCGCGCCAGCAGGTCGAGGAACGCCCGCACCGTGCCGACGCAATGGGCGCAGGCCCGTCCGCGCGCCTGCTCGGCGATCTCGCGCGGATCGGCCTCGGGCGCCTCGCGTCCCTCCGCGGCCGCCATCGCCCGGTGCAGCCGCACCAGGCCGGGTCCCGACAGGAGGACCTCCGGCGTGATCCGTCCGGCGACGCGCTCCAGGTGCGGCCAGAACGTCGCCTCGGCGGGCCCCTCGGGGCCAAATCCCACATGGCCGGCCTCTCCCGGGACCGCCAGCGTGCAGCCCCCCGCCTCGACGAGGGCGGCGACGCCAAGCCCCGTGCCGGGGCCGAGGATCACCCGCGGGCCGCGCCCCACCGCGACCGGGGCGCCGATCGGCGTCACGTCCTCGCCCCGCAGGACCGCGAGGCTCAGGGCCGCCGCCTCGAAATCGTTCAGGAGCAGGCCTTGCCCCAGGCCGAACCGGCGCGCGAGCGCCGGGCCGTCGAAGGTCCAGCCCGCATTGGTCATGCGCGCGGCCCGGCCCATGATGAAGGCCGCCACGCACAGGGCCATGCCGGCGGGCGGCGCGGGGGACCGGGCGATCGCCGCCTCGAGCGCCTCCTCGGCCTCCTCGTGGTCGGCGGTGCGCAGGTGCGCGACCGGGATCGGCGCCGCGCCGGGCTCGGGTACCAGGGCGAACCGGGCATTGGTGCCGCCGATGTCGCCCACCAGGAGGGGATGGGGAATGCTGGTCATGGTCACCGTCAACGCGCGAGGGGGCGGGACGGCTCAGCCTCGATCATCACGCCCGCCTGGGCAACCGCTCGCGGCCCGGCCGCCGGCGCGCCGCGGGGCATGTCGCCCCTTGCGCCCGGACGTGCCCGGGCGCAAGGGGCGGGGATGAAGCTGGTGCTGAGCCGCAAGGGCTTCGACTCCGCCGCGGGCGGCGTCGCCTCGCCGATCCTGCCCGACGGGCGCCTCGTCTCCCTGCCGATCCCCGGCGCGGGCGGGCGCGTCGCCTACGGCGCCGTCGCCAAGGCGGGCGGCCTCGGTGCCCTCGTCGCCGACCTCACCCGCGGCCGGATCGGAGCCGACGCGCCCTGCCACCTCGATCCCGACCTCGACGCGGGCGCCCTGGCGCGGGCGCCGGGCTGGCGGCCGGCCTACGGCCAGACCGGCGCCACCGCGACGCATCTGGCCTCCCAGGGCGTGGGGGTGGGCGACGTCTTCCTGTTCTACGGCTGGTTCCGCGCCGCCGAGCGCGGCGGGAGAGCCTGGCGCTACGTTCCCGGCGCGCGCGACCTGCATGTGGTGTTCGGCTGGCTGCAGGTCGGCCGGGTCCTGCCCGTGGCGGCGATCGGGCGCGAGGCCCTGCTCGAGCGACATCCGTGGCTCGCCAGCCATCCGCACCCGCACTTCCCGGCGGACGACACGCGCAACGTGATCTTCCTCGCCGCCGACCGGCTCGTCCTGCCCGGCATCGGCGACACGGGGCTGCCCGGCGCCGGCGAGGCGGGAGCTTTGCGCGAGGACCTCGTGCTCACCGCGCCCGGGGCGCCCGGCCGCAGCCTGTGGCGGGTGCCGTCCTGGTTCGCCCCAGAGCGCGGTCCGGCGCTCACCTATCACGCGGATCCGGGCCGCTGGCGCCGGGACGCCGGGGCGCTTACATTGCGCAACGTCGCCCAGGGCCAGGACTTCGTGCTCGACTGCACGTCCCGGCCTGAGGCGGGCCCCTGGCTTGCAAACCTCCTGCGCGCCCCGACATGAAGCGCGGGCCCGACGCGCGGGCCCCAAGGTGATCCCATGCGTATCGAGACCGACCTCAAGCTCGACTTCAAGGACGTGCTGATCCGCCCCAAGCGCTCGACGCTCTCGTCGCGCTCGGGGGTCGACATCAACCGCACGTTCCGCTTCCTGCATACGGGCCGCGACTGGACGGGCTTCCCGCTCATCGCCGCCAACATGGACGTGACCGGCACGATCCCCATGGCCCGCGCGCTCGCGGGCTTCGGCGCCATGGTGGCGCTGCACAAGTACTACGCGCCCGAGGCCCTGATCGATTTCTTCCGCGAGGACGCGTCGCGGAACACGTTCTACACGATCGGCACCAACGAGGCCGACTGGGAGAAGTTCGCCCTCGTCAAGCGCCAGGTCCCGGTGCCGATGATCTGCCTCGACGTGGCGAACGGCTACACGGAGCGCTTCGTCGAGATGGTGGCGCAGGCCCGCGAGCAGAATCCCGACGCCGTCATCATGGCGGGCAACGTGGTGACGGGCGACATGACGGAGGCGCTGCTGCTCGCCGGCGCCGACATCGTCAAGGTCGGCATCGGCCCGGGCTCGGTCTGCACCACCCGCAAGATGACGGGGGTGGGCTATCCCCAGCTCTCGGCGGTCATCGAATGCGCCGACGCGGCGCACGGCCTGAAGGGCCAGGTCTGCGCCGACGGGGGCTGCACGGTCCCCGGCGACATCGCCAAGGCCTATGGCGGGGGCGCCGACTTCGTGATGCTGGGCGGCATGCTCGCCGGCCACGACGAGTGCGAGGGGCAGATCCGCCACGAGACGCGGGACGGCCGCGAGGTGCCGGTTTCCATGGTGTTCTACGGCATGTCCTCCGACACCGCGATGAACAAGTACGCGGGCGGCGTCGCCAAGTACCGCGCCTCCGAGGGCAAGACCGTCGAGGTGCCCTATCGCGGGCCCGTGGACGCCACGATGCAGGAGATCACCGGCGGCGTGCGCTCCATGATGACCTATATCGGCGCCACGACGCTGAAGGAGGTGCCCAAGCGCACCACCTTCGTGATGGTGGGGGCGCAGCTCAACACCGTGTTCGGGGGGTAGCGGAGCCCCCTCCCCCTTGTGGGGAGGGGGGATTGTGCCCCATGCCCTTCGACACGGCCCTCCCCATCGACGAAGCCCTCCCCGCCCTCACGGCGGCCCTGCGCGCCTCCTCCCGCGCGGTCCTCGTCGCGCCGCCGGGCGCCGGCAAGACCACCCGCGTGCCCCTCGTCCTCCTCGACGAGCCCTGGGCGCGGGAGGGCAAGATCGTCGTGCTCGAGCCCCGGCGCCTCGCGGCCCGCGCCGCCGCGGACCGGATGGCGCGGACCCTCGGCGAGGCGGTCGGCGAGACGGTGGGCATCCGGGTGCGGCTGGGCTCCAAGGTCTCCCGGCGCACCCGCGTCGAGGTCGTGACCGAGGGCGTCTTCGCCCGGATGATCCTCGACGATCCCGAGCTCACCGGCATCGCGGCCGTGCTCTTCGACGAGTACCACGAGCGCTCGCTCGACGCGGATCTCGGCCTGGCGCTGGCGCTGGACGCGCAGGGCGCGCTTCGCGAGGACCTGCGGCTTCTCCCCATGTCCGCCACCCTCGACGGCGCCCGCGTCGCCGCGCTGCTCGGCGGCGCGCCGGTGATCGAGTCGCGGGGGCGCGCCCATCCCGTCGAGACCCGCCATCTCGGCCGCGATCCCCACCGGCGCATCGAGGAGGGGGTCGCCGACGCGGTGATGCGCGCGCTTCGCGCCGAGCCCGGCTCCATCCTCGTCTTCCTCCCCGGCCAGGGCGAGATCCGCCGGGTCGAGGCGCTTCTCGCCGAGCGGATCGCCGATCCGGCCGTGGACCTCGCCCCCCTCTACGGCGCCATGGACCGGGCCGAGCAGGACCGGGCCGTGGAGCCGGCCCGGCCCGGCCGGCGCAAGGTGGTGCTCGCCACCTCCATCGCCGAGACCTCGCTCACCATCGAGGGCGTGCGGGTCGTGATCGATTCGGGCCTCGCCCGCGTCCCCGTCTACGAGCCCGACATCGGGCTCACGCGACTGGCGACCGTTCGGGTGTCGCGCGCGGCGGCCGACCAGCGGCGCGGCCGCGCCGGGCGGACCGAGCCCGGGATCTGCTACCGGCTGTGGGAGGAAGCCGCCACCGGCTCGCTCGAGCCCTATCACCGCCCGGAGATCCTCTCCGCCGATCTCTCCCCGCTGCTCCTCGACTGCGCGGCCTGGGGCGTGTCCGATCCCGCGACCCTGCCCTTCCTCGACCCGCCCCCGGCGCCGGCCCTCAAGGAGGCGCGCGCGCTGCTGGCCGAGATCGGGGCGCTCGATGGCGACGGGCGCATCACGCCCACGGGACGGCGGCTGCGCGCCCTGCCCCTGCCGCCGCGGCTGGCCCGGATGGTGGTCGAGGCCGCCGACCGGGGCGAGGCCCGGGACGCGGCGGACCTCGCGGCGCTCCTCGTGGAGCGGGGCCTGGGCGGCGAATCCGCCGATCTCACGGACCGCCTGGAGCGCTTCCGCCGCGACCGCTCCCGCCGGGCCGAGGACATGCGCCGCATGGCGGCGGGCTGGGCTCGCGCCGCCCAACCCTCGCCCCCGGAGGGGGGAAGGGGGGAGATCGGACCCCTCCTCGCCCTCGCCTATCCCGATCGCATCGCCAAGGCGCGGGGCAAGCCGGGGGAGTTCGTGATGGCGAACGGGCGCGGCGCGGCGGTGGAGCCGCATGACCGCCTCGCCCGGGAGCCCTATCTCGCGGTGGCCGAGATCGCGGGCGGGGCCGCCTCGGCGCGGATCCTCGCGGCCGCGCCGATCGCGCCCCCCGAGATCGAGGCGGCGCTGGGCGACCGGATCGCGGCCGGCGACGAACTCGCCTTCGACCGCGCCGCGAGGGCGCTCAGGGCGCGCCGCGTGCGCCGGCTGGGTGCCCTTCTCCTCGACGAGCGCCCGCTGCCGGTGCCGGCCACGGACGCGGCGGCGCGCCTGCTGGCGCGGGGCGTCGCGGGGCTGGGGATCGACGCCCTGCCCTGGTCCAAGGCCCTGGCGCAATGGCGCGAGCGGGTGGGCTTCCTGCGCCGGGCCGAGGGCGCGGACTGGCCCGACCTGTCGGACGCCGCCCTCGCCGACACGGTCGAGGACTGGCTCGCGCCCCATCTCGTCGGCCGCGCGTCCCTCGACGCGATCGGCGCCGACATCCTCGCCGAGGCGCTCCACGCCCTGCTGCCCTGGAACCTCCAGCGCCGCCTGGAGGCGGAGGCGCCGACCCATTTCGAGGCCCCGACCGAGTCGCGCGTTCCCATCGACTACGGCGCCGAGGAGGGGCCGGTCCTGGCGATCCGGGTGCAGGAGCTGTTCGGCCTCAAGGCCCATCCCGCCATCGCGGGCGGACGGGTCCCCCTCGTCCTGCACCTCCTGTCGCCGGCGCATCGCCCGATCCAGATCACGAAGGACCTGCCGGGCTTCTGGCGCGGCTCCTGGGCCGCCGTGCGGGCCGACATGCGCGGGCAGTACCCCAAGCACCCCTGGCCCGAGGACCCCGCCAACGCGCCGCCGACCCGGCGGGCCAAGCCGCGGGGGACGTAAGCAGGGCGCCGTCGCAGCCCTCCGAAGCGCTCTTCGGGGCCCGCTGCGCCGGCACCTCAGGACGAGGGAGGAGGGTGGGACGAGGGGTCGTTCAGCGCCACCGTGCCCACCATTCCACCCCCCCATGCCGAGGTGTGAAGCCGAAGGCTGAGCCTCGAAGCACGCACCACGATCCGGCGACGCCATCCCTGGCGACACGGCGGGGCCGCGAGCCCTCACAAGAAGCTCTGCGGATCCACGTCGATCCCGACCCTCAGGCTACCCCGCACCTTCGGGGCCATGGCGATCCACTGGCGCAGGAACCCCTGGAGGTCGGCCTCGCGGGGGCATTTCACGAGGAGGCGGTAGCGGAAACGGCCCCGCACCAGGGCGAGCGGCGCCTCCGCGGGTCCCAGAACGGTCATGTCTGGATGCGTGACCCCGATCTCGTGCGCCGTGCGGGCGAGCGCCCGGGCGTAGAGTTCCGCCTCCGATCGGTCGACGCCGGAGACCACCAGCGCCGCGAGCCGGCCGAAGGGCGGCAGACCCGCGATCTCGCGCACCCGCGCCTCCTCGTCGTAGAAGCGCTCGGCATCGCCCGAGAGCAGCGCCGCGATCACGGGATGCTCGGGCTGGTAGGTCTGGACCAGGGCCCGGCCCGGGCGGTCGCCGCGCCCGGCGCGGCCCGTCACCTGCTGCAGGAGCTGGAAGGTGCGCTCGGCGGCGCGGGGATCGCCGGAGGTGAGGCCGATATCGGCGTCGAGCACGCCCACCAGCGTCATGCCGGGGAAGTTGTGGCCCTTGGCCACGAGCTGCGTGCCGATGACGATGTCCGCCTCGCCCGAGGCGATGGCGTCGAGCTCCCGGCGGATCCGCTCCGTGCCGCCCGGAAAATCGCTGGACAGCACGATGACGCGCTTGCCCGCGAAGACGGTCGCGACCTCCTCGGCGATGCGCTCCACGCCCGGCCCGCAGGCCGTGAGCGAATCGAGGCTGCCGCAGGCCACGCAGGCCTCCGGCTTGCGCTCCGTGTGGCCGCAATGGTGGCACACCAGCGCTCGGCGGAAGCGATGCTCCACGAGCCAGGCCGAGCAGTTGGGGCACTCGTAGCGGTGGGCGCAGGCGCGGCAGAGGGTGAGGGGCGCATAGCCCCGGCGGTTGAGGAAGAGCAGCGCCTGCTCGCCGCGCCCGGTCGTCTCCAGGATCGCGGCCTCCAGGCGCGGCGCGATCCAGCGGCCCTGCGGCAGGGGATGGCGGCGCAGGTCGATCGCGGCGATCGCGGGCAGGGCGCGCCCGCCGAAGCGCTCGGGCAGCGCGATGCGGGCATAGCGCCCGCGCTCCACGTTGACCCGGGTCTCCAGCGAGGGCGTCGCGGAGGCCAGCACCACGGGAAAGCCCTCGACGCGCCCGCGCACCACAGCCATGTCGCGGGCGTGGTAGTGGACCCCGTCCTCCTGCTTGTAGGCGGTCTCGTGCTCCTCGTCGACCACGACGAGGCCGAGCTCCCGGTAGGGCAGGAACAGGGCCGAGCGGGCGCCCGCCACCACCCGCGCCTCCCCGCTCGCGATCGCCGCGTAGAGCCGCTCGCGCCGCCGCCCCGTGACCCCGGAGTGCCAAGCGGCGGGACGGGTGCCGAAGCGCGCCGCGAAGCGGTCGAGGAAGGCGGCCGTGAGCGCGATCTCGGGCATCAGGATCAGGGCCTGGCGCCCCCCCGCGAGCGCCGCCGCCACGGCCTCGAAATAGGTCTCGGTCTTGCCCGAGCCCGTGACGCCTTCAAGCAGCGTGACGCCGGCCCCTCCGGCCTCGACGGCGCGCACCAGCGCCGCGGCCGCCTCGCCCTGCGCCGCCGAGAGCTGCGGCCGGGCGAAATCGGGGTCGGGCGCCTCGGCGACGGGTTCGGGGGGAAGCGTCACAGCCTCGAGCGTGCCCTCGTCCACGAGGCCGTCGATGACGGTGAGGCTCACGCCCGCGGCCTCGGCCAGCGCGCGCTTCGGGCTGAGCGCGCCGTCGGCGGCTGCCGCCAGCACCTTGGTCCGGGCCGGGGTCATGCGGGCCGGCGGGGGACCGGCGAGGCGCACGCCGATCCGGGGCGCCTCGTCGGGGATCTCCTCGGCGACCTTCAGGCTCATGGCGAGGGCCGAGCCGCGCGGGGACAGGGTGTACCAGGCGACCCAGTCCAGGAACTTGCGCAAGGGGCCGGGCAGCGAGGGCGCGTCGACCCGGCCCAGCACGCTCTTCAGGTTCGCGGCCCCGCCCTCGCGCAGGGCCCAGACCACGCCCACCGTCTCGCGGGTGCCCAGCGGCACCCGCACCACGTCCCCCTCGGCGAGCGCCATCCCGGCCGGCACCGCGTAGGAATAGGCCGTGTCGAGGGCGAGCGGGATCAGGACGTCCGCGATCGGGGCGGTCATGGGGTCCGTTAAGGTCTCGGTCACCTTCACTAGGCACGAATGGTGAACATGTCGAGCCGAGCCATGCCCCCACCTCCTCCGTCTGACGATTCGCCGGCCCCGCCCATCGGCGCCCTCATGGCGGGCGACGCCGCGCTGGTCGCGGAGGCGCAGGCCTGGCTCAGGCGGCTCGCGAGCGAGCGGCGGCTGAGCCCGCGCACCGTCGAGGCCTATGCCCGGGACCTGCGCCAGTTCCTCGCCTTCCTCGCCGGGCACCTGGGCGAGACGCCGACGCCGGCGGGGGTCGCGGCCCTGAAACCCATGGACCTGCGCGCCTTCCTGGCCCACCGCCGGCGGGAGGGGATCGGCAGCCGGTCGCTCATGCGCGGGCTCGCGGCCCTGCGCTCCTTCGCCCGCCACCTCGCGCAGGCGGGCCACGGCCCGGCCTCCGCCTTCGCGGCGATCCGCGGCCCCCGGATCCCCAAAACCCTGCCGCGGCCCCTGAGCCCCGAGGCGGCGCTCGCCATGACGGCGACGCAGACCCGCGGGGGGGACGAGCGCGAGCCCTGGATCCTCGCCCGGGACGCGGCGGTGCTGGCGCTTCTCTACGGGGCGGGCCTGCGCATCGGCGAGGCGCTCGGCATCGCCCGCCGCGACGCGCCCGTGGGCGCGACCGACGCCGTGACCGTCACCGGCAAGGGCGGCAAGATGCGCGCGGTGCCCGTGATCGCGCCGGTCCGCGCCGCAATCGACGCCTATCTCGCGGCCTGCCCGTGGCGCCTGGCACCCGAGGGGCCGCTCTTCGTCGGCGCGCGCGGCGGCCCGCTCTCGCCCAGGATCGTGCAGCTCGCCACCCAGGAGCTGCGCGGGGCGCTGGGCCTGCCCGAAACCGCCACCCCGCACGCGCTGCGCCATTCCTTCGCGACGCATCTCCTGGGGCGCGGGGGCGACCTGCGCGCCATCCAGGAGCTCCTGGGCCACGCCTCCCTCTCGACCACCCAGATGTACACGAAGGTGGACGCGGCCCGGCTCGTCGCGGCCTACGACGCGGCGCATCCGCGCGCCGGGCGGACCTGAGCCGGGTCCCGCGTCCGATCCTGGCGTGCGGCGCGGAGCCGGGCCGCGCAAACCGTGTACCCTCAGGTAACCTTGTGAAAACGTTCACCTCGTATCGTCGGGGAATCGAAGGCGAGCGGGATGGCGATGGCCGAGCACGGGGAGCGGCGACCGGGGGGATCCGGAACCGGATGGCGGGCGCTGATCGCGGACGACATGTCCGGGACGCGGCTGCAACTTGCCGTGGCGCTGCGGGCCTTCGATCCGCGCATCACGATCATCGAGGCGGAGAGCGGCCGGGAGGCCGTCGAGGCGATGCTGCGCGAGCGGCCGGAGGTCGCCTTCCTGTCGCTGCAGCTGCCCGACATGACCGGCGCCGAGGCGGTCGCGGTGGCGCGGATGCGGGAGGTCAAGCCGCTGACGATCCTGATGTCCAGCATGGTGATGCCGCGCTGGGTCGAGCTCTCGACCGAGCTCGAGGCCTACGAGTTCCTCAAGAAGCCCTTCGACCCGGATCACGTGGTCGAGCTCCTGCGGGCGGCGCGGCGGATCCTCGCGCCCGCGCGGGCGCTGCTCGTCGAGCCCTCGGCGCCCGCCCGCCAGGTGGTGCGCCGGATGCTCGCCAACAGCCGCTTCAACCTCGAGATCGACGACGTCGAGGACGCCCGCCACAGCCTCAAGCTCATGCGGCTGACGAGCTACGACCTCGTCGTGGTGGATGCCAGCCTGTCGGGGGGCAACGGGCTCGAGGTCGCCTGCCAGGCCCGGGAGGTCTCGCCCCAGACCCGCATCCTCCTCACCGCGGGCGGCGGCGACATGGCGCGCCACGCCTCGGCCGCGAAGCAGTTCGGCATCGCGGCGCTGCTGGCCAAGCCCTTCTATCCGCGCGACGTCGACGTCGCGCTCCACGCCGCCTTCGACCTGCGCCGGCCCTATCTCCTCAACGCCATCCGCAAGGTCGCCACGGCCGCCGCGGTGCAGCCGGGAAAGATGGCCGCGCGGTAGCGACGCTCGTCATTCCGGGACGCCCGCAGGGCGAGCCCGGAATGACAAGCGGCTTACTCCCCCTGGCCCAGCGAATAGCCCGGCTTGCCGTCGAAGGTGAAGAGGTGCTCCGTCTTCACGAAGTCGACGCCGGCCCCGGCGAGCCGCGCCAGCAGCTGCGCCACCATCGCCCTGGTGAGGGGCTTGCCGGCCTCCGCCTCGTAGCGGCAGCGCCAATGGTCGGTGCAGAAGGTCTCGGGCAGACCCTGCGGCCAGACCTTGACGCCCCGGTTGGTGATGAGCTTGAGCGGGACGGCGCCGTCCTGCGCCGCCTGCATGGCGGCCGCCAGCGCGTCCACGTCGCCGCGCCAGTCGACGAACACGTCGACGCCGACCAGCACCTTCTCGGCCGGGGCCTTGCGCTGGTACGCCGGCACCGGGATGCCGCCGGCGCCCGCCTCGTAGCGCACCGCCTTGAGCACGCGGGGCTCCTCGCCGAGCCGCGCGATCACGGCGTCCGCGAAGGCCTCCGTCCCCACGCGCTCCTTCGTCACCGACGCGTCGGCGATATCGGCGGTGTGGAGGCCGTCCTCGAGGGTCTTGAGCCAGGCATTGTGCACCCTCTCGGCAGCCTCGGCCTGGCCCAGATGCTGGAGCATCTGCACCCCCGCCAGGATCAGCCCTGATGGATTGGCGACGCCCTGCCCCGCGATGTCGGGGGCCGAGCCGTGAATCGCCTCGAACATGGCGCCGTGCGCGCCGATATTGGCCGAGCCCGCCAGTCCCACCGAGCCCGCCACCTCGGCGGCGATGTCGGAGACGATGTCGCCGTAGAGGTTGGGCGTCACCACCACGTCGAAGCGGTGCGGCGCGTCGGCGAGGCGCGCGGCGCCGATGTCGATGATCATGTGCTCCTTCGCGATCTCGGGGTACTCGGCCCCGATCTCGTCGAAGACCCGGTGGAACAGGCCGTCGGTGAGCTTCATGATGTTGTCCTTGGTCAGGCAGGTGACCTTGGAGCGCCCGCTCGCCCGGGCATAATCGAAGGCGTAGCGCACGATGCGCTCGGTGCCGGGCCGCGAGATGAGCTTGAGGCACTGATAGACCTCGTCGGTCTGCCGGTGCTCGATGCCGGCATAGAGGTCCTCCTCGTTCTCGCGCACGATCACCACGTCCATGGCGGGATGCTTGGTGGCGACGAAGGGCGCGTAGGCGCGGCAGGGGCGCACGTTGGCGAAGAGGCCCAGGCCCTTGCGGATCGTGACGTTGAGGCTCTTGAAGCCGCCGCCCTGGGGCGTGGTGACGGGGGCCTTGAAGAAGGTCTTGGTCCGCCGCAGCGAGGCCCACGCCTCGGGGGCGATGCCGGAGGACAGGCCGCCCCGGTAGACCCGCTCGCCGATGGCGATCTCCTCGATGGCCAGGCGGGCGCCGGCGGCCTCGAGCACGCGCAGGGCCGCGTCCATGATCTCCGGCCCGATGCCGTCGCCGCGGGCGATCGTGACGGGCGCAGGCCCGGAGGCGGGGGTGGTGGAGAGGAGCGAGGCGTCGACGTGCAGGTTCATCGGAGATCTCCCGTGGCTTGGGGCGCCTTATGAGCCCTCAAGCCCATCGGGACAATTCTGGTTTTCCGGTGGAGATCATTGGAAAAACCGATGGCCTCACCGTCAACCTCCGGCAGCGGCCTTAAGCGAGGCTGTTGGCGAGAAAGCCCCGCAGGCGCTCGCTGCGCGGCCGGGCCAGCACCTCGGCCGGGGGGCCCTCCTCCTCGATGGTGCCCTTGTGCAGGAACACGACCCGGCTCGACACGTCGCGGGCGAAGCCCATCTCGTGGGTCACCACGATCATGGTGCGCCCTTCCTCCGCCAGCGATCGCATGACGCGCAGGACCTCGCCGACGAGCTCCGGATCGAGCGCCGAGGTGGGCTCGTCGAACAGCATCACCCCGGGCTCCATGGCGAGCGCCCGGGCGATCGCCACGCGCTGCTGCTCGCCCCCCGACAGATGGGCCGGATAGGCGTCGCGCCGGTGATGGACGCCGACCCGCCGGAGATAGCGGTCGGCGCGCTCGACCGCCTCGGCGCGGGACAGGCCCAGCACCAGCATCGGCGCCTCGATGACGTTCTCCAGCGCCGTCATATGGGCCCAGAGGTTGAACCCCTGGAAGACCATGACCATCCGGCTGCGCAGGCGCTGGAGCTGGCGCGGATCGGCGGCCTTGAGCTCGCCGCGCCGGTCCGCCACGAGGCGCAGCTCCTCGCCGGCCAGCGCGATGCGGCCGCGATTGGGCTTCTCCAGGAGGTTGAGGCAGCGCAGGAAGGTGCTCTTGCCCGATCCCGAGGAGCCGATCATGGCGATGACGTCGCCCTTGGCGGCGGTAAGCGAGATGCCCTTGAGCACCTCGTTGGCGCCGAAGCTCTTGTGGATGCCCTCGGCCTGGAGCTGCGCGGTCATGGATCTCTCGGGGGTCATGGGCTGAGGAGCTTGCCGTCGCGGCGCAGGGTCGTG
>DASPJU010000493.1:0-4697 GCA_035628475.1 Salinarimonas sp.
CGAACGACTGGAGCTGGTCCGCCATGGTGTTGATGGTGTTCTTGAGCTGAAGGATCTCGCCCTTGACGTCGACGGTGATGCGCTTGGCGAGATCGCCGCGCGCGACCGCCGTGGCCACCTCGGCGATGTTGCGGACCTGGCCGGTGAGGTTCGAGGCCATGGAGTTGACGTTGTCGGTGAGGTCTTTCCAGGTGCCGGCGACGCCGGGGACCTGGGCCTGCCCGCCGAGCTTGCCCTCGGTGCCGACTTCGCGGGCCACGCGCGACACCTCGGAGGCGAAGCCGTTGAGCTGGTCCACCATGGTGTTGATGGTGTTCTTGAGCTCCAGGATCTCGCCCTTGACGTCCACCGTGATCTTGCGGGAGAGGTCGCCGCGGGCCACGGCCGTGGTCACCTCGGCGATGTTGCGCACCTGCCCCGTGAGGTTCGAGGCCATGGCGTTCACCGAGTCGGTCAGGTCCTTCCACGTGCCGGCGACGCCGGCCACGAGGGCCTGGCCGCCCAGCTTCCCTTCGGTGCCCACCTCGCGGGCCACGCGCGACACCTCGGCCGCGAAGGAGCGCAGCTGGTCCACCATGGTGTTGATGGTCTCCTTCAGCTGCAGGATCTCCCCGCGCACGTCCACGGTGATCTTCTTCGACAGGTCGCCGTTCGCGACCGCGATCGTCACCTCGGCGATGTTGCGGACCTGCGCCGTGAGGTTGGAGGCCATGGAGTTCACCGACTCGGTGAGGTCCTTCCACACGCCCGTCACCTCGCGGACCTGCGCCTGGCCGCCGAGCTTGCCGTCGGTGCCCACCTCGCGCGCCACGCGGGTCACCTCGGAGGTGAACACCGAGAGCTGCTTGATCATTGTGTTGACGATGGTGGCGGAGCGCAGGAACTCGCCCTTGAGGGGACGCCCGTCCACGTCGAGCGGCATGGTCTGGAGCAGGTCGCCCTTGGCCACCGCCGTGATGGTGCGGGTCACCGCGGTGGTGGGCCACAGCAGGTCGTCGATGAGCGTGTTGACCGAGGCTTCCATGTCGGCCCAGGCGCCCGTCGAGAGGCCGAAGCGCACGCGGGTGCGGGTCTTGCCGTCGCGGCCGACCACCTGGCCCACATGCTCCAGCTGCTGCGCCATGCGCTGGTTGGCCGCCACGATGTCGTTGAACGTGTCCGCGACCTTGCCGGCGATGCCCGTCTGGTTGCCCGGCAGGCGCACCGAGAAGTTGCCCGACCGCATGGCCTGGAGCGCGTTCAGCAGCGCGTTGAGATCGAAATCGGCCCCTTCCGCCGGCTGCGGTCCCTTCACGGCGATGATGTCGGACGATCCGGCGACGGCAACGGCGGCTTCGAGGCTCGGCTGCATGGGTGGGCTCCGGCGATGCGGGTCAGGGATTCGGCTGCGGCGGACGGGCGTAGACCACGAGGATGTGGCCACATCTGGAAAGCGGGACCGAGAGGGCGAAATGGCGCGGGCGGTCCGGATGGGACGGGACCGCGGGCCGACCGACGGCGAAGACGCGACGTCGCGTCCTCGTCCATCGCCCGATCCGGCGGTCGGTCACGGCAAGCGGCATGCTGTCGAAGGCCGTCCTGGATCGTCCGCCCCCGTTGGTCTCCGTTGTCCGGAGATCCGTTCATGGCTTCGGTCCTTAGGGCGCAATTGAGCCACGCCGGGACCCGATTGCAAGAACGAAGTTCCACGGATGCGCGGCGGGACCGGCGCGGACCGTCAGGTCGGCAGGACGACGCAGACGCCGCCCCGGGCGCGGATGCGGTCGCACAGGGCCTGGGCGGCCGCGCGGCTCCCGGCCGGCACCCGCACGCGATAGAAGGGCCGCGTGCCGCGGCTTCGCAGGCGCGTGCCGATGATCATCGGCCGGACCTCGCCCAGGACGCCCGACAGGCCCGCGCTCGCCCGGCGAAAGGAGGCGAGGGCGAGATCCTTTGAGAAGTTCCCCGCGAGCTGCACGCCCCAGGGCGCGAGCGCCGCCTGCGCGACGTCCGTCTCCGGCGCGCCCGGGCGCATCAGCAGCGCCACCACCTCCAGGCACCCGGTGGCGGGCTCCCCGGCCGCGCCCTCGCCGCGCGCACGCGCCGCCCAGTCCTCCACGGGCAGCCCGGTCACGAAGAGCACGTAGGCGCGCGTCTCGGCCCGCAGCTCGTCGCGTCCCGCCAGCCACCCGGCGACGCGGCCCGGGCCGCCGTTATAGGCCGCGGCGGCAAGGCCCCGATTGCCGAAGCGGCGCTCGAGTTCCCGGAGGAAGGCCGCCGAGGCCGGGATCGCCTGCTCCGGGTCGAACGGGTCCGCCAAGCCCCGCTCGGCCGCGGTGCCGGGCATGAACTGGGCCACGCCCTGCGCCCCGGCCCGGCTCACCGCGCTCGCGCGAAAGCTGCTCTCGCGCCAGATGAGGCGCGTCAGGAAGGCGACCGGCAGGTCGGCGCGGCGGGCCGCGTCCTCGATGAGGCGGCACAACGCCCCGCGCACGCTCTCGGCCCCGGCCGCCGGCGCGGGCGACAGGCAGGCGACGAGGCACAGGACGGCCCACGAGGGGCAGCGGCGACCCATGACGGCTGCCTCCGGACGACGACCGCCCCGGCCGGGGCGAGGGACGCGAACGCAACGCAACCCGCCGCGACCCCGTCCCGTTCCCGGCGGGCGGCGGGTCCGATTCTAGCGTTGGCGAGCATCCTGGACGATGAACCGGAAGTCCCTGCGTCCCGCCGTGTGCTCGCAGGTGACGGCCAGCCTCCCGGCCCTCGCCTCGCCCCAATGATGGGTCGGCTGGTCCGGCACGTGGCTGCGCCCGCCCTTGCCGCGGATGCGGTGGACGGGGGTCGTGCCGTCGAGGCACCGGCGAGGGGCTCGGCCCGCGGTCGGGCCCGCCTCCGGATGGGCCCGGACGACGGCCTCGAGAAAGGCCGCCGGCAGGACCGGCGCCTCGTGCACGTGCACGAGGATCCGCCACAGCCTTCCGTCGGAGCACTCGACGATCACCCTCCCCGCCGCGTGCTCGACGAAGCGGTCGCGCGCCGCGCCCCCGACCGCCGCGGCGATGGCCCGCGCCAAGCCCTCGCACGCCCCGGACCCGGTCGCCGGCTCGGCCCGGGGAGCGTCGCACCACAAGCCCAGGATCGCGCCGAGCGCCCATCCGGCCCAGGCGCGCGGCCCCTTGATCATTTCAGCCTCCCGTCGGCATGGCGCGGTCGACCGGGACGCGGCTCGGACGCGGGTCCTCGGTCTCCGTCGCGCCCGGGGGCCGAAGCGCCGGGGACGCGGGAAACGGGCGGGCTCCCGGGATGCGCTCGGGCCATCTACAGCGGCAGGGCCACGAACAGGCCCTCCACCATGGTCTTGTAGCCCGACCAGCTGAGGGCCGGGCCGGTGAGCTCGTAGGCCGCCTCGCGCGGGAACGTGGTCCCGTCGCGAGGGCGGATCCGCTCCATCGCGATCTCGTCGTACATCCGGCCGGGCGGACGGTTGCCGTAGTCGACCCAGTTGTTGACGATCCGCAGCACGATGCGCTCGGCTCCCCAGGCTTGCGCATGGCGATAGCCGTAGAGATTGACGAAGTGGCCCGCCTCGCGCTGGAAGGTCTTGGTCGAGGCATCGAAGCTGTAGAAGCCGACCGCCAGGACCACGAGATACCGGGCGCCCACATGGTGGCGGACCTCGTCGACGTCGACGACGCGCCGCACCGAGGCGAGATGATAGGCCGGCGGGGCCTCGGTCGCCCAGGGACTGATCTGGTAGGCCCAGGGACGATAGCCGGATTCGGCCATGTAGGCCCGCATGCAGCCTGCGACCTCGCTGTAATAGGTCCCGACCTCGCGGTCGGTCTTGCAGGCCTGGAAGAAGTGCCGGATCCCGTCGCGCGGGGTATCGGCGGCCCCGTCCCGGTCCAGGTCGCGGTAGCGCGCGAGGCGGGGGAAGCCGGCCGACCCGCGCAGATAGGCGAAGCCGTGCGTGAGCGCGATGGGCAGGCAGAGCTGGCTGCCCTTGCTGCCGGACAGATCCTTGAGCGCGCCCGCCCCGGCGTCACCGTAGAGATTGATCCCCGGCTGGAATAGGATGTCCTCGACCGGGCCCTCGCGGCTGGGGCTGAAGCGCGGATCCGGGTCCTCCGGATCCGGCGGCGGCGGGAACTGCAGCCGTCCCGGCCCCATGTCGTTCCAGAACCCGTTGGGCTGCGCCAAGCCCGAGCCGCAGAAGGCCAGCAGCAGGGCCAGAGCCGAGATCCATACGCGCATGGGCGACCCTGCCGGCATCCGTTCGCAAGGCCTCAAGCTTACCAGGGGCGGGGCCGGGATCAATCGGCATGGTTTGGTCGCGCCGACGCGCCGGGCTCGCCGGGGGTGGACGGATCACTGACCTCGGAGTTTTGCGATGATCGCCTGATCGGTGCCCTGAGGAGAAGGCCCCACAATGAGAAAGGGCCGCCCGAACGGGCGGCCCTCCTGCTGGTGCTCGTGGCGTATGGACTCAGAAGTCCATGCCGCCCATTCCACCCATGCCGCCACCGCCCGGCATCGCCGGAGCGCTGTCCTTCTTGGGAGCGCGCGGCCGTCGTCGCCGCGCACCACCTTCACCACCGCCGGCTCCTCCCACTCGGCGCGGCTGCGGATGGGCGTGGCGACCGTCCCCACCTCCCACCCCTCGTTGCGCACCAGGCGGATGGCGGCCTGCACGTGGTCGCCGCGCACGAAGGGCT
>DASPJU010000494.1:0-2181 GCA_035628475.1 Salinarimonas sp.
ACCATCGTGAAGACGGGTGCGCCCTGGCGCTGGATGCCCAACGATCTCCCACCCTGGGCCGCCGTCTACCAGCAGGCGCAGCGCTGGCTCCAGGCCGGCTGCTTTGAGAAGCTCGCGCACGATCTGCGGGCCGTGCCGCGCCTGGCGGCTGGCCGCCCCGAGGAGACCTCAGCCGCCGTGATCGACAGCCGCACCTTGCGCTCCACGCCTAGGAGCGGGGCGCGGGCTGGCCATGACGGGGTCAAGGCTTCAGACGCTCCGGGCCTCCGCTTCGTTGCGGCGGGCCGGATCCACGTCGCGGCAGGGCTAGCAGCCAGGAGGCACGGCAACGTGCGCCAGAATATCGGCAGCGTTTGCCGGCTCTTCGCCACGGCCGCATCCGGTCCTATGCTGCCCCTCTTTGGGGAGCCGCGTCGATGAGGGCAGCCTGGTACGAACGCAATGGGTCAGCGCGTGAGGTCCTGCAGGTTGGCGATATGCCCGACCCGCAGCCCGGTCCCGGCGAGGTGCGGGTGCGCGTCCATGCGTCGGGCGTAAATCCCTCGGACTGGAAGACACGGTCGGGCTCTCGGCCCATGATCGCTCCCCGGGTGATCCCGCACAGTGACGGCGCCGGCATCGTCGACCGGGTCGGGGCAGGGGTGGATCCGGCCCGTGTCGGCGAGCGGGTCTGGATCTGGAACGGTCAGTGGAAGCGGCCGTTCGGGACGGCGGCCGAGCTCGTCACGCTACCGTCCGAGCAAGCGGTGCCCCTTCCCGAGACGGTCACCTTCGAGGCGGGCGCGTGCCTTGGTATCCCCGCCCTGACGGCGCACCGAGCCGTCACGGTGGACGGCTCGCCCGAGGGCCAGACGGTCCTCGTGGCGGGCGGGGCCGGGGCTGTCGGACACTACGCCATCCAGATCTCGAAGCTGCTCGGGGCTGCGCGGGTAATCGCCACGGTCAGCTCGCCCGATAAGGCGCGGCATGCGCTCGAGGCCGGCGCCGACGAGGTGATCGACTACAAGCGCGAGGACGTGACCGAGCGGGTCATGGCCCTCACGGGTGGGCGTGGGGCCGATCGCGTGGTCGAGGTGGACATCGCGGGCAACGCAGCCCTCCTGCCCAAGGTGGTCGCGCGAGATGGACTGTGCGTGGTCTATGGCTCGAACGCGCCGCAAGCGTGCCTTGACTTCGGGCCGATGATCTTGAGCGGAGCGGCCGTGCGCTTCTTCATCGTCTACGAGGTGTCACCGGAAGCCCGGCAGCGCGGGATTGCTGATCTCACCCGATGGATGACCGACAGCCGCTTGCGGCACTCGATCGGGGCGACGTTCCCGCTAGACGCCGTTGTGGAAGCCCATGAACTCGTGGAGAGCGGAAGGGTGATCGGGAATGTGGTCGTGGTTCCCTGACGGGCAAAGGCTCGCGAGCGTCGGCGGCTGCCCTGCGCCTACCCCAGCAATCAAGACTGGTTAGGACGCTCGCGGAAAGCGGGCATCCCCGGTTCGTGTGGGACGCCGCTGCACTACAGGCGGACTTTGGCCTCTCGCCTGAAGCGGACGTCGACCGACGCAGCCTGTCGGGTGAGTCGAGACGGGCCGCGCGTTGCGGCCGCATCCGTGCAATAAGCGCCGAGGATACCCTTCGAACGCCATGCCCCTTTCCAGCCGCTTTGTCCTTCGCTCGTCCATCGGGCTGCTCGGTGCCGGCCTCGCCGCGCTGCTCATCATCGTCGGCATGACAATCTGGCTGGGGGAGCGCGCCCAGAGCTCTTTCGGCAACGTCACCGAGGTGAGCAACGTGCGAAGTATCGCTATCGACTTGCGCAATGCTGTCCAGACCGCCGAGTCGAGCCAGCGCGGCTACATAGCGACCTCGAACGAGATCTACCTTGCGCCCTTCGGGCGCGCGAAAGCGCAGGCGCTCCGGCAGCTGCAAGCCATCGAGCGCACGCGTGTGCAACAGGACGCCCCTCTCCTCATGACGCGGCTTGGAGCCGCCATCTCAAGCAAGCTCGCCGAGATGGACGAGAGCATCGCGCTGAAGGTCGCGCGACAGGACGAACGGGCAATGGCTCTGCTCCGAAGCAATCGCGGCAAAGCGCTCATGGACGAGATCGACGTCCTTCTCTCGGGCGTGGCCCGGGCAGCCGACGAGCGGTTGATCGCGGCTGTCGAGGAACAGCAGGCGAACGCGGCC
>DASPJU010000495.1:0-3492 GCA_035628475.1 Salinarimonas sp.
TGAAGCTCTGGCCGATGAGGTCGTCCACGAAGTCGATGCGCGAGCCGTCCATGTATTGCAGCGACACGGGATCCACGAGCACCGCCGCCCCGTCGCGCTCGATGACGAGGTCGTCCTCCCCGCGGGTGCGGTCGACGTCGAAGGCGTAGGAGAAGCCGGAGCAGCCGCCGCCGTTGACGGAGACGCGCAGCATGGAGCCCGCGGGCTCGCCCGTCATGATCTCGTTGATGCGCCGCGCCGCGCGCTCGGTGACCTCGATGCCGCTCATGGCCGTCCCGACCCTTGTCATTGCCTCATGCGGAAGTTAGGTCCGGAGGAGGCCCGCTTCAACCCGGAGACCGCATGCGGCCCCATGGCGAGCGATGGAGAGCGCCTTATGCCTGCGACCCGGCGGCGAGCCGCGGACGCCTGCATCCGGAAGCCCCGTCGCCCACCCGCAGCGAGTTCCAGCGCGACCGCGACCGGATCATCCATTCCTCGGCCTTCCGCCGCCTCAAGCACAAGACGCAGGTCTTCGTGCATCACGAGGGCGACCATTTCCGCACGCGCCTCACCCACACGATCGAGGTGAGCCAGGTGGGGCGCGCGCTCGCGCGCTCGCTGGGCCTCGACGAGGACCTCGCCGAGGCGCTCGCCCTCTCGCACGACCTCGGCCACACCCCCTTCGGCCACACCGGCGAGGACGCGCTCGACGCCTGCATGGCCCCGTTCGGCGGCTTCGACCACAACGCCCAAGCGCTGCGGGTGGTGACCCGCCTGGAGAGGCGCTACGCGGAGCACGACGGTCTCAACCTCACCTGGGAGACGCTGGAGGGGCTCGTCAAGCACAACGGCCCGCTCCTCGACGGGCAGGGGCGCCCGACGCGTCGCTACGCCGAGCGCGGGGTGCCAGGCGCCATCCTCGACTACGACGCCCTTCACCCGCTGGGCCTCGCGACCCATGCCGGCGGGGAGGCCCAGGCCGCCGCGATCGCCGACGACATCGCCTACGACGCCCACGACCTCGACGACGGCCTGCGGGCCGGGCTGTTCTCCATCGAGGAGCTGCGGGGCGTGCCCTTCCTCGCCGAGCTGCTCGGGGAGATCGACGCCCGCTATCCCGACCTCGACCTGTCGCGTCGCATCCACGAGCTGACCCGGCGCGTCATCACGCGCTTCGTCGAGGACGCGATCCGCGACAGCGAGCGGCGCCTGCGCGACGCAGCGCCCGCCAGCGCCGACGCGGTGCGGGCGACCGACCACCCGCTGGTGTGCTTCTCGCCGGCCTTCGTCGAGGCGGACCGGGCCATCAAGGACTTCCTCTACCCGCACATGTACCGGCATCCGGACGTGCTGGCCGTGCGCGCGAAGGCGGACGCGATCCTGCGCGACCTCTTCGCCCGCTTCATGGCCGAGCCCGCCGCAATGCCCGACGAGTGGCACGCGGGCGTGTCACACGCCGACGAGCCGCGCCTCGCCCGGCGCGTGGCGGACTACATCGCGGGGATGACGGACCGTTACGCGGTGCTGGAGCACAAGCGGCTGTTCCCGACGACGCCGGAGCTGCGCTAGCTCCCTCTGCCGCATGCAGGAACACAAGGAATCCCAACGTGTCGTCCCCGGGCTTGACCCGGGGACCCAGAATGAGGGTCCCGACCGGATGGCCGGGTCAAGCCCGGCCATGACACGGGTGCGCGCCTGCGAGAACGCCTCCCCCTCGCGCCGCCCTCAACCCCCGACCCCGTCCCGCACGGGAGGGGCCGTCGCGCGTGACACCGCGCCCCCCTCCTGCTAAGCGCCCGCGACACCTTCGCGGAGCCCACAAGTCCAATGAACCTCTTCCGGCTGTTCGAGGAGCGCGTCCGGCACGCGCTGGCGCGCCTGGCCCAGACCGGCGACATCCCGGAGGGGCTCGATGTCGGCCGCGTCGTGGTCGAGCCGCCCCGCGACGCCTCGCACGGCGACCTCGCCACCAATGCCGCCATGGTGCTGGCGAAGGAAGCGCGCGCCAATCCCCGCGCGCTCGCCGAGAAGATCGCCGACGATCTGCGGTCCGATCCGCGCGTCGCCAAGGTCGACGTGGCGGGCCCGGGCTTCATCAACCTGACGCTGGCCCCGGGCGTCTTCCTCGACGTGCTGGGGGCGGTCCTGGAGGCGGGGCCCGAGTTCGGGCGCGGCGCCGCCTCGGGACCGAGGGTGAACGTCGAGTACGTCTCGGCCAACCCCACCGGCCCGATGCATGTGGGCCACGGCCGCGGCGCCGTGTTCGGAGACGCCCTGTGCAACCTCCTCGCCTTCGCAGGGCGCGACGTGACCCGCGAGTACTATATCAACGACGCGGGCGCCCAGGTCGACGTGCTGGCCCGGTCCGCCTATCTGCGCTACCGCGAGGCGCTGGGCGAGGCGGTGACGATCCCCGAGGGCCTCTATCCGGGCGACTACCTCAGACCCGTGGGCGAGGCGCTCGCGGCCACGCACGGGCCGGGCCTGCTGGAGCAGGACGAGGCGGCCTGGCTGCCGGTGGTGCGCGACTTCGCCATCGACGCCATGATGGGGATGATCCGGGAGGACCTCGCGGCGCTCGCCATCCGTCACGACGTGTTCTTCTCCGAGCGCTCCCTGCAGCGGGGCGAGGACGGCGGGATGGTCGCGGCGACGATCGAGGACCTCAAGAGCCGCGACCTCGTCTATCTCGGGCGCCTGCCTCCGCCGAAGGGACAGGCGGACGAGGACTGGGAGGACCGGGAGCAGGTGCTGTTCCGGGCGACGGGCTTCGGCGACGACGTGGACCGGCCGCTGCTCAAGTCCGACGGCTCCTTTACCTACTTCGCCAACGACATCGCCTATCACCGCTCGAAGTTCGAGCGCGGCTTCCCCGACATGATCGACGTCTGGGGCGCGGATCACGGCGGCTATGTCAAGCGCATGCAGGCCGCCGTGAAGGCCGTGACCGGGGGTGAGGGCGATCTCGACGTGAAGCTGTGCCAGCTGGTGCGGCTGCTGCGCGCCGGCGAGCCCGTGAAGATGTCCAAGCGCGCCGGGGACTTCGTGACGCTTCGCGAGGTGGTGGACGAGGTCGGCCGCGACGCGGTGCGCTTCATGATGCTCTACCGCAAGAACGACGCGACCCTCGATTTCGACCTCGCCAAGGTGGTGGAGCAGTCGAAGGACAATCCCGTCTTCTACGTGCAGTACGCCCATGCCCGCTGCGCCTCGGTGTTCCGCCAGGCCGCGGAGGCGCTTCCCGGCGCGGACCTGTCGCCCGAGGCGCTGCGCCAGGCGGACCCCTCGTCGCTCACGGACGAGTCCGAGATCGACATCCTGCGGCGCATCGCGCAATTCCCCCGCCTCGTCGAGACGAGCGCTCTCGCGCACGAACCCCATCGGGTTTCATTCTATCTTTACGATCTCGCGAGCGCGTTCCATCATCTGTGGAACAAAGGTAAAGATTTGCCGCATTTGCGCTTTGTTAATCAAGCCGATCAAGAGTCGACTCGGGCGAGATTGACGCTG
>DASPJU010000496.1:0-6692 GCA_035628475.1 Salinarimonas sp.
AGAGGACCAGCCCGCCGACCAGCGCCAGATGGGCGAGGAACGTCGCCTGCTCGGCCTGCCGGAACACCCCGCCGAACTCCCAGAAGCGGTGAAGGACAAGGGTCACGAAGACGGTCTGGAGGATGACGAGAAGGGCAGTCGCCCGCGGCAGGACCCCGAGCGCCAGGGCGACGGGCGCGGCGGCGCCGATCACCACGACGGCGGCGGCGAGCTCGGTCGTGAAGGGCAGGCCCTCGGTGGCGAGCGCCATGGCGAAGCCCGACGGATTGAGCCCCCGGGCGATCGCGGCGGGCAGGAGGCAGCCGGCCAGCGCCAGCCGCCCCGCCAGCAGCGTCCCGTTCGTGATCCGCCCCGTCATCCCCGCCTCCGGATTCGCCTCTCGCCTCGCCGCGAGGGTGAGGCCGGACGGTGAACGATGGGTGAACGTGGTGGTCCACCCGCAAGTCATCGCCGGCCTTGAGCCGGCGATCCAGGCAGCGGCCGGGATCCGCATCTGCGGGTCGAGCCCGGGGATGGCGGGTGGTGAGCGACAGGGCGAGCTCGTCCCGATGTGCTGCCTTCACCGGCGACGGGGGCGCCCTATTGCGTCAGGTCCACGCCCGTGAAGATGTGCCGGCCGAGCGGGTCCATGACGAAGCCCGTGACCTCCTTGCGCGCCGCCATGAACACCACGGAATGGGCGAGCGGCACCCAGGGGGCCTGGTCCTTGGCGATGACCTGGGCGTCGCGATAGAGGGCCACGCGCTTGTCGCCGTCGAGGCTCGTCTCGGCCTCGCGGACGAGGGCGTCGTAGGACGGATCGCACCACTTGGCGATGTTGTTGCCGCCGGGGCGGGCCGAGGTGCAGCCCAGCAGCACGTTGAGGAAGTTGTCCGGGTCGCCGTTGTCCCCGGTCCAGCCGAACAGGGCCATGGGCGCGTCGCCCGCCTGGAGCTTGACCCGGTAGGCGCCCCAATCGTCGGTGACGAGGCGCAGGCGCACGCCGATCTTGGCGAGGTCCGCCTGGATCATCTCGGCCATGCGCCGGCCGTTCGGGTTGTAGGGCCGGCTCACGGGCATGTACCACAGCTCGGTCTCGAAGCCCCCCGGGTGGCCCGCCTCGACGAGGAGGCGCTGGGCGGCGGCGACGTCGTAGGGATGGTCGCGCACCGCGTCGTTGTAGGACCACAGGGTCGGCGGGATCGGGTTCTTGGCCGCCACCCCAGCGCCCGCATAGACCGCCTCGACGATCGCGGCCTTGTCGACCGCCATGCTGACGGCGCGGCGCACCCGCACGTCGTCGAAGGGCTTCTTCGTGACGTTGAGCGACATGTAGCCGATATTGAGCCCCTCCTGCTGCAGAAGCCGCAGCGCGGGATCGGCCTTGATGCGCGCCGCGTCGGCGGGGTTGGGGAAGGCCATGAGGTGGCACTCCCCGGCCCGCAGCTTGGTGAGCCGCACGGCGGGGTTCGGCGTGATCGAGAAGACGAGCTGCTCGATGGGCTGGCGGCCCGCGAAATGGTCCGCGAAGGCCCGGTAGCGCACCGCCACGCCGCGCTGGAAGCCCGCGAAGGAGAACGGTCCGGTGCCGATCGGCTCCTCGTCGACCCGCTCCGGCGTGCCGGCCCGCAGCATGGCCTCGGCGTACTCGGCGGAGTGGACCACGTTGAAGGGCATGGCCATGCTGGCCAGGAAGGGGGCGTTGGGCCGCTTGAGGCGGAAGCGCACCGTGCGCCCGTCGACCCGCTCGACCGCCTCGAGCAGGTCGGGCATGCCCAGATCCTTGAAGTAGTCGTAGCCCCCGCCCGAGACCTTGTGGAAGGGGTGATCCTCCTTCCATTGGCGCAGATACGAGAACACCACGTCGTCGGCGTTCATGGTCCGGGTCGGCGTGAAGGCGGCGTTGGCCTGGAAGCGCACGCCCTCGCGCAGGCGGAAGGTGTAGTCGCGCCCGTCCTCCGACACGGTCCAGCTCTCGGCCAGCGAGGGCACGAGTTCCGTCGAGCCCGGCTTGAACTCCACGAGGTTGTTGAACATCGGCCGCGCCGCGTTCATGCCCGTCGTGGTCGTGACCATCTGCGGGTTGAGGGATTCCGGATTGCCCTCGGAGCAGAAGACGAGGGTCTTGGCCCCGGCCGGGACCGCGAGCAGCGCGAGCGCCAGGCCGAGGACGGCGGGGCGCCAGGAACGGATGGGCATGGGCCTAGACTCCCTCGGCCACCGGATCGGCGGCGCGTCCGGCCGCCTCCGCCTCGGCCGGGCGGACGCTGAGCGGCAGGTCGATGATGAAGGTGGTGCCGCGGCCGGGCTCGCTCTCGACCGCGATGGAGCCGCCCAGGCTCGCCGTCACCAGATTGTAGACGATGTGGAGCCCCAGCCCCGTGCTGCCCTTGTCGCGGCGCGTCGTGAAGAAGGGGTCGAAGATGCGGGCCCGGTTCTCGGCGCCGATCCCGACGCCGTCGTCGCGCAGGGTCATGCGCGCCATGCCGGCCCGCGGCTGCGTCACCTTGAGCTCGATGAAGCCCGCCCGGTCGACGGGGAAGGCGTGGGTGACGGCGTTCATGATGAGGTTCGTGACCACCTGAGCCAGCGCGCCCGGATAGGTCTCGAGCTCGATGTCGGGCGGACAGGCGACCGAGACCTGGTGCGGGGTCTTGCGCAGGGCCGGACCCAGGCTGGTGAGCACCTCCCCGAGCCAGCCCGCCATCTCGAAGCGGCGGGTCTCGCCGCTCGCCTGGTCGGCCGCCACCTGCTTGAAGCTGTGGACGAGGTCGATGGCGCGGGTGAGGTTGTTGAGCAGGAGCTTCGATCCCTCGGTGAGGCGCTCGACGAGGCGGTTGAGGTCGGAGCGGGTGATGCGGCCCTCGCGCCCGCGCTCGGCGAAGCGCTGGACCTCGCCGTCGATGGAGGTCGACATGGTGAGCGCCAGGCCCAGGGGCGTGTTGATCTCGTGGGCGACGCCGGCCACGAGCTGGCCCAGCGAGCCGAGCTTCTCGGCCTGGATGAGGTTGGCCTGGGTCTCGCGCAGCTCCAGGAGCGTGGCGTCGGCCCGGTCCTTGGCCCGACGCAGGTCCCCCTCGCGGCGGCCGAGCTCGTGGACGAAGAAATTCGCGGCCCGCGCCATGGCGCCCAACTCGTCGCGCCGCGCGGCCTCGGGGATGGGCCCCGCGCCCGGCTCCTCGGCGAGCCGCAGCATGCGCTCCTGCAGGCGCTTGAGAGGGCTCGTGATCGAGCGCGCCACGAGATAGGCCGTGAAGGCGCCGATGAGAAGGCCGAACGCCGCCCCGAAGGCGAGCATGCGCCGCACGAACTGGCCGATGCTGTCGGCGTTCCGGGCCAGGCTGTCGTTGAGGCGGCTCGCCTTGCCGATCATGTCGACGGCGATGGCGTCCATGGCGGCGATCATGTCGTTCTGGCGCCGGAGCCCCGCGCCCGTGGTGGCGAGCCCGTCGCGCCAGCGGCCGATGGCGTCCACCATG
Organism: Salinarimonas sp.; assembly: GCA_035628475.1. Lineage (GTDB taxonomy): Bacteria > Pseudomonadota > Alphaproteobacteria > Rhizobiales > Beijerinckiaceae > Salinarimonas_A. The sequence continues at coordinate 3,459 of DASPJU010000496.1, forward strand.
GCGGTCTGGATCAGGGGCGAGATCGGCAGGGCCGAGACCGCGGCGGGCAGGGGGCGGCTCTCGCCCAGGATCGTCTCCACCTCGGCGACGTCGCGGGTCGCCAGGGCCTCGGCGGTCCGCCGCCCGAGCTTAAGGCTGTCGATGGCGATGTTCTGGGTCGCCTGCTCGGTCTCGGCGGCCGAGACCGAATAGGTGAGGAGCTGCGCCACCTCCTCGTGCAGGGCCCGGTACTCGGTGGCGTTGATCTTGATCGTGCGCTCGGCCCAATCGGCCAGGCGCTGCTGCGGGCCGCGGTCGCGCGGCGCGCCGTCCGCCGCGGTGAGGCGGGCGATCTCGGCCTCGTAGGCCGCGATCATGCCCGACAGCGCCTCGGCCGCGGGACCGCGCCCGTCGTCGCGCAGGAGCCGCACCAGATCGCCTGCGCTGTTGCGCATGCGCGCGACCGCGAAGCCGAGCCCCCGCTCGGCGACGGCGCGGGCCTCCCCCGCCGGAGTGGTCTCCACGGTCTTCTCGTGCAGGGCGGCGGCCTGGATCGCGGCGCGCAGCTCCTGCGCATGGTCGACCACGTCGCGCGCGAAGCGCAAGCGCCGGTCGCCCTCGGCGAGCTGGGCCACGATGTCGGCGTTGGAGGCGTGCTGGCGCTCGCGGGCCTGGTCGGTGAGGCGGATCAGGGTGGCGGCGCGGGCCCCCATCTCGGCGATGAGCCGGTCGTTGCCCGCGGTCGCCTCGGCGAGCTCGCGCATCTGCTCGCGGTAGCGCACCAGCGCCACCTCGGTGGCCGACGCCACGGCGCGGTCGCCCGGATCGCCCGCGATGTCCCGCAGCGCCTGAAGCCGGATCGAGGCGCTCGCCGCGAAGGCCTCGAAGCGCAGGGCGTTCTGGGCCCGGGTCGCGGGCACGGCGCCGATATAGGAATTGCGCTCCGTGATGGTCCCCAGCACGTCCCGGTAGATCGATCCGGCGAGGGCCGCGCCCGAGCGCGCCCGGTCGGCTTCCGCCAGCAGGAGCCAGGACACGACCGCGATGCCGGCCGCCACCGTGATGGGGATGCCGCCGACGAGGGCGATCCGCGATCTGATCCGCATTCGAGCCGCTTTCGTCCGCCCCGGCCGCTAGCGGCGCGCCACGGCGTCGACGGCACGGGGACCGCCCCACGCGACCGCGTGCTCCGGCAGGAGCGTCGGCTGCAGCTGGAGCGCCCGCTCGAGCGCGCCATGCGCCGCGGCCGGATCGTCGAGCCCGCCCCAGGCGGCGGCGAGCATGAGCCAGGCGGGCGCGAAGGCCGGGTCGGCTTCGATGGCGCCGTGCGCCTCGACGAGGGCCTCCTCGTCGCGCTCGGCCATGAAGAGCCAGCCCGCCAGCAGGCTCCGCCAGACGGCCAGGCGCGGATCCTGCGGGCTCGAGCCGATGCCGCGCCGCATGGCGGCGAAGCCCGCCTCCCATTCGCCGGCGGCAAGCAGGTGCGCGCCCAGGGCCACGAGGGCGAGGGGATTGCCTGGATCGAGGTCCGTCGCGCGGCGCAGGATCGCTCCGCCTTCCCGGCCCTGGCCGAGCTCGACGAGGGCGAAGCCCGCGAAGCCGAGGGTCTCCGCGTCGCGGGGAGCGCGCACGATCGCGGCGCGGGCCGCCTCCGTCGCCTCCCGTGTGCGGTCCGGGCAGGCCGTCGAGAAGCGCCGGCAGAAGGCGAGCGCGAGGGCCAGCACGGCACGCGGCAGCGCGAGGTCCGGGTCGAGGGCGATGGCGGCCCGGCAATGCTCCTCGACCTCGCGCAGCGTCGCCTCGCTCCAGCTCCGCTGGACGAGGGCCGTGTAGGCGAGGCGCGTGCGCTGCCAGGCGTCCCGCTCGATGGGGCCGCCCTCGCGCCCGGCGCGGAGCTCGGCGAGCATCGCCTCGATCCCGATCCGGGCGCCGATGCGCCGGGCGATCTCGGGCTCCGCCGCGCCGCCGAGCTCGGGGAGGGGGATGTCGAAGGAGCCCGACCAGGCCTGCGCGGCGCCGGCCCGCATGTCGATCAGGCGGGCATTGACATGGACGTGGTCGCCGAGCGCGCGGATGGCGCCCTCCACGATGAAACGCACCCCCAGGGCCGCGGCGGCGCGCGCCGGGTCGCTCCCGGTGCCGCCATGGGAGGCGGCCGAGAAGCGGGCGATGACGAGGAGGCCCGGCACCCGCGACAGGCAGGTCGTGAGGTCCTCCGTCACCGCGTCGGCGAGGATGGCCGCGGCCGGATCGGCCGAGATCGCCCGGAAGGGCAGGACGGCGAGCGCGCTCAAGGTGCCGGCGGGAGCCGCCGTCGGCAGGGGGGCGGCGCGCGCCGCGTCGACGAGGCGGAACACGGCCACGGGCTGCTCGAAGCCCTTCACCCGGTGCGGGCCCATGTCGTCGAAGGGGAGGTCGGGCCGGCCGGCGAGCTGGTCGCGCACCGCGCCCGTGACCACGATGCCGCCGGCGCCCGCGAAGGGCTCGATGCGCGCCGCGAGGTTCACGGCGTCGCCGAAGATCTCGCCGTCCGCGTCGACCACGACCTCGCCGAGGCTGACGCCGATTCGCAGCGCGAGCCCCGGCCGGGCCGCGGTGGCGCGCAGGGCGTCCTGGACGAGGCGCGAGGCGAGCACCGCCTCGGCGGCGCTGGTGAACTCGGCGATGTAGCCGTCGCCCGTGGTCTTGACGAGGCGGCCGCCATGCTCGACCAGGATCGGCTCCACGGTCTCGCGCATGGCCTGCATGCGCGCCACGGTGCCGTTCAGGTCGGAGCGGATGAGGGTGCAGAAGCCCTGGACGTCGGCGACCACGATCGCGGCGAGGCGCCCGCGCGGCGACGCCGTCGGGCGTGGCGCGTCGGCCAGCATCGATCGGGAACGTTGCGCGGCGATCATGGAGGGCCTCCCCTGGTCGACGCCTGGGTTACGACATGAATGTTTCATGGGTATTTCGTCGCGTGCGTTAGCACACGGATTTGGCCTCGCGCCTCCGTGCGAGCACGCATGCGACGCGCTTGCGCGGGCGATGGCGCGTCGCCGCCCCGTGTTTCGTGGCGGTAACCCGGCCTACCCGTCCGCCTCGAGGCCGAAGCGCTCGACGACGGCGGGCTGGATCACGCCGGCATGGATCGCGAGCAGGACGAGGCGGGCATCGAGGCTGTCGCCCGCCGCCAGGGCCGCCTCCATCCGCCGCTCGACACGCTCGGCCCGGTCCGGCCCGTTGGCCAGGGCGAAGGGCTCGGGTCCCAGCATG
>DASPJU010000497.1:0-5981 GCA_035628475.1 Salinarimonas sp.
CAGCGTCTCCTGGGTGACGTCGGCGATGTCCTGCCCGTCGATGAGGATGCGCCCACTCGACGGCTCGTAGAAGCGGAACAGCAGCCGCGAGATCGTCGACTTGCCGGCGCCCGACGGCCCGACGATGGCGACGGTCTTGCCGGCCGGCACCTCGAAGCTGACGCCTTTGAGGATCTCGCGCTCGGGCACGTAGGCGAAGCGCACGTTCTCGAAGCGCACCGTGCCCTCGCCGACGATGAGAGGCTTGGCGCCCGGTCGGTCCTGGATTTCCGGGTTCTGCTCGAGGATTCGGAACATGTCGTCGATGTCGATGATCGCCTGCTTGATCTCGCGGTACAGCATGCCCATGAAGTTCAGCGGGATGTAGAGCTGGACCAGCATGGCGTTGACCAGGACGAAGCTGCCGATCGAGACGCGGCCCGCCATGATGTCGCGGGCGGCGAGCGCCATCACGATCGTCATCCCCACCGTGAAGATCACCGCCTGGCCGGAGTTGAGGATCGCGAGCGAGGTGTAGCTCTCCGTCGAGGCGCGCTCGTAGCGCTCCATGGAGCGGTCGTACCGCTCGGTCTCCCGCCGCTCGGCGCCGAAATATTTCACCGTCTCGTAGTTGAGCAGCGAGTCGACCGCCTTGGTGTTGGCCTCGGTGTCGGACTCGTTCATCCGCTTGCGGATGGAGATGCGCCATTGCGTGGCCTGGTAGGTGTAGACGAGATACACCGCCACCATGGCGAGGACGACGACCGAGTAGAGCCAGTCGAACTGGTAGGCCAGGACCCCGAGCACGAGCACGAACTCGAACACCGTCGGGATCAGCGTCAGCACCATGAGGCGCGACAGCTCCTCGATGCCGTTGCGCCCGCGCTCCAGCACCCGGGTGAGCCCGCCAGTCTTGCGCTCGAGATGGAAGCGCAGCGACAGCCGGTGCATGTGCTCGAAGGTCTCGAGCGCGAGCTTGCGCACCGCGTGCATCGCGACCTTGGCGAAGAGCCCGTCGCGCACCTGGGTGAGCAGGGCCATGGCGATGCGCGCCACGCCGTAGATCACCGTGAGCAGAACGGGCGCGCCCCACAGCCAGTGCGCCGACGGCGCCGGCGCGCCCGCCCCGCCCGTCGCGGCCACGAGCGCGTCGGTGGCCCACTTGAAGGTGAAGGGCATGCCGACCGTGACGAGCTTCGCCGCGATCAGGAGCCCGAAGGCGAGGAAGACGCGCCGCTGCAGGTCCGTGCGGCCATGCGGCCACAGATAGGGCCACAGGCGCTGCAGGGTGAGGCTGAGGCCCGAGGCCGGCTTCGGGCCGCCGGGCGGGGGATTGGGCGAGAGCATGCGGGGTCCGGGATGGGCTGAGGGCCCGATATAGGCCCAAGGGCCCGCCGATGCGACCCCCATCGACGGGCCCCGGCCTTGCCGGCCCGCGCGCCGGCACGCATCATCACGCGGACGGAGCCGCCCATGCCCCTCGACCTCTACCTCGCCTTCGTGGCCGCCACGGTCGTGCTCATCGCGATCCCCGGCCCGAACGTGGCCCTGATCGTCGCCAACAGCGTCGCGCACGGGGCGCGCTACGGGCTTCTCACGGTGGCGGGGACCAGCTCGGCCATGGCGATCCAGCTCGCGCTCACGGTGGCGGGCATGAGCGCGGCTCTCGCCCTGCTCGCGGCCTGGTTCGAGGTGCTGCGCTGGCTCGGCGTCGCCTACCTGGCCTATCTCGGCTGGCGGGCCTGGACGGCGCCGGCCCACGACCTCACGACCGCGCGGGCGCAACCGCGCTCGGCCCGGAGGATCTATGGGCGCGGCTTCCTGGTGTCGCTCGCCAATCCGAAGACGCTCCTGTTCTACGGAGCCTTCCTGCCGCAATTCGTGAGCCCTCACGGCGACGCGACGGGGCAGCTCGTGCTTCTCTCGGCCACCTTCCTGGCGCTCGCTCTCGTCCTCGACGGCGTCTGGGCGCTCGCGGCGGCGCGGCTCGCGGGGCTCCTGGGCGACCGGGGGCGCCTGCGCCAGCGCCTCACCGGCGGGCTTCTCCTGGGAGCCGCCGCGGGGCTCGCCCTGGCGCGCCGCCCTTAAGGGCCCTGGTTCATAACCCGTCCTCGCCGGGAACCGGCCGCCTGTTCTCCTGGAAGGGCTCTAGAGGGGAGCGCCCTCGCCGGGGAGCACGAAGACCTGGCCCGGGTAGATCCGGTCGGGATCGCGGATCTGCGGCTGGTTGGCGTCGTAGATCACGGTGAAGCGCACGCCCTGGCCGTAGATGCGCCGGCTGATGCGCCACAGGCTGTCGCCCCGCGACACGATCGCGGTATCGACGCGCGGCACGACGACGAGGCCCGGATCGCCCGCCCGGGGCAGGACCGCGTCGGCCGAGGCGGTCTCGGCGCGGGCGGGGGCACCCGGCGCGCCTGCGGGCGAGGCACCGGCCGGCACGTCCGCGCCGGCGGGCGGCGCCGGTGGAGCAACGGGCGTCGCGGCGATGGACGACGGCTCGGGGCGCGCCGCGGCGAGGGGCGCTGACGGAGGCGTCGGCGCCGCCGCCGTTTCGGTTCCGGGCACCGGGCGGGGCGCCTCCTCGACACGCGGTGCCGCGGGAGGCGCGGGATCGGGCCGAGGCGGGGCGGGCGCGGCGAGCGCGAGGCGCGGCATCGCGAAGGGAACCTGCGCGCGCGACCGGACCCGTCCGGTGCCGGCCTCCGCGTCGTCGAGACGCACGCGATAATCCCCGGGGCTCACGCCGACCTCGATCGAGAAGGCGATCCGCCCCTGCTCCGTCGCGGTCCCGGAGGCCACGGGGGTGTCGTTGAGATAGAGCCGCACCGTCGCACCCGGCGGCGCCCGGCCCGACACGTAGAGCCGGCCGCCCTCCTCGGCCTCGACGGTCTCGACGCGCACCGGCGGCCGGGCCGCCTCGGCAGAGGCGGGCGCCGGCGCGGCCCCGGCCACTGGCGAGGCGGGCACCGGCGTCGAGAGGAGCGCGGTCGGCCGCTCCGGAGACGCCAGGGCCACGAGGGGCGCCTCGTCCCGGCGCGGCGCCACCACCACCGTCACGCCCTGCTCGGAGGCGACGGCGCCGCCCGGGCCCAAGGCGCGCAGCGACAGCTGGCTGGGGCCGGGCGGCAGAGGCGGCGCCACGAAGGAGAAGGCGCCGCTCGCGTCGGCGGTGACGCGGTCGTGAACCGCCCCGTCGCGCAGCAGCTCGACGACAGCGCCCGGCGCCGCCCGGCCCGCGATGACGCTCTCCCCCGTGGGCTCGACCCGCACCAGGTCGAAGGAGGGCGCCCGCGACGGCGCGGGCTTGGGGGCCGATGGGGCGGGCGGCGGGGCCGCGGGAGGCGCGAGGGCGGCCGACGATCGGGCAGGCGGGGCGGGCGATGGAGCGGATGGCGGCTGGGCGGCCCCGGGCGGCTGCGGCGCTCGGCCCGTCGGCGCTTCGACCGGGTACGCCGGCGGGGCGGGCGGCTGGGCGGCTTGCGCGGGCGGTGTCGCGGGCTGCCCCGTTTCGGCCTGCGGCGCCTGGACGGCCGGTGCCTGCGGCGCGGCGGACGGCGGGAGCGACGCCACCGTGTCCGGAGCGGACGGAGGCGGAACCGGTTTCGGGGCGGTCGCGTTCGCTTGAACCCCGGGCGGCGCGGAGGGCGGCGGCCCGGCATCGTCGCGCAGCGCCCCGAACACGGTCACCAGGGCGCCGAACCCGGCGAGGCCGAGCAAGGCCAATGCTGTCTCCCTCGCGCGACCCGCCACGAACGCCTCCAGACCCGATCCCCGCCCCGCCGATTTCGCCCTAGCCTAGAATCAAAAGGACAGAACACAATGCGCCCCGACCGCGCTGCGTCGATCCGGAGTTCCGACCTCGCCATGCTGCCCCTGCGCTCCGTCTGCGTCTATTGCGGCTCCGGCCTGGGAGCCGACCCCGCCTTCGCCAACGCCGCCGAGGAGCTCGGCAGGGCGCTCGGCGGCGCGGGCCTCGGTCTCGTCTATGGCGGCGGCGACGTCGGCCTGATGGGCACGGTGGCGCGCGGGGTGCTGGGAGCCGGCGGCCAGGTCACGGGCATCATCCCGGACTTCCTCAAGCGGCGCGAACGCATGCTCGCCGAGGCGCAGGAAACGATCGTGGTGCCCGACATGCATACGCGCAAGCGCATGATGTTCGAGCGCTCCGACGCGTTCGTGGCGCTGCCCGGAGGCATCGGCACCCTCGAGGAGCTCGTGGAGCAGATGACCTGGGCTCAGCTCGGCCGGCACGAGAAGCCCATCCTGCTCCTGAGCGTGGGGGGCTTCTGGCGTCCGCTCCTCTCCCTGCTCGCCCACATGCGGGAGCAGGGCTTCATCCGGCCGGGCCTCGAGCTCAACTATCTCGTGGCGGAGCGGGTCGAGGAGGTGGTGCCGATGCTGCGCCAGGCCGTGTCGCGCGCCCGACCGGAGCCTGGGGCGGAGGTCGCGGTCGAGCAGCGGTTCTGACCATCCCGTTTGACACTTAACGTTTTCGCTCATAGTCTCCATGCAGATATGTGAACTCATGGACTGAGCTATGACATCGGTTGCGCTCAACACCCAGCAGAACATAACAAACAATCATGCTCCGTCCCGGACGACCTTCAACCTTCCGGATCCCGCCGGCGGCGTCGGCGGCTCCCGGGCGGCGGGGGACGCCCGGCGTGCCCAGGAGGGCCGCCCGGCGGGCGGGCCGAGCGTCGTGGCGCAGGCGACCGGCGCGCAGCCCGCCTCGTCGTCCGCGATCAGCTCGTCCTCCTACACCCATTACCTGCAGCAGGGCGCCCGCACCTTCCCGCATGGGACCGAGCGCGCGGGAGCGGACGTCGCCCAGACCGCCTTGGGCAACGTGAAGCCCTTGGGCGAGAACCTGGCGAGCCAGACCCGTTCCCTCGACGCGACCCTGCAGCAGGTGCGCGACACCCCGACCCTGCCGCCGGAGCAGCGCGCGTCCCTCGAGCGCACGCTGACGAACGCCCGGACCGCCACCGTGACCGCCGGCACGGAGCTCAACCGCACCGCCGAGAACTACCGCGCGGGGGGCGGCCAGTCCTCCTCCCCCGAGACCCGCAAGGCCTTCGCGAGCGCGTCCCAGGGCGCCGAGCGGGCCACGCATCAGGCCACGAACGCCACGGCCTCCGCCCGGGAGGAATTGCGGCTCCATGGACGCCAGCAGGCCCACGCGGCCCAGGAGACCGCGACCCGCCAGACCCAGACCGACACCGCGCGGCAGACCCTGGCAAGCGGCGCGCAGCCCGCCGCCCGGAGCAATCCGCAGGCGACCCTTGCGGCGGCCGACGGCATCCTGGCGATGCGGCGCGACGAGACCGGCCGCCTGTCGAACGACACCCTGCCCACCGGAGTGGACAACCGGCGGGTGAGCTGGGAGACCGGCGGCGTGCCGCTGAGCGAGGTCGCGGCCCGGGTCGACACCCTGCATGCGAGCAACGCGGCAGGGCGGCAGGAGCGCCTCGACCGGCTCGACGCCATGACCCAGCACCATGAGCGCCAGGCGCCCGGATCAAGCAAGACCCCTGGCACGCCCGGCTGGGAGACGGCCAACCTCGCCGCCAACCTGCGGGCCGCCGGCGCGCAGTCGGACGCCACGCGCGCGTCCCTGCGCAACGCCGTGGCCGAGACCGCGAACGGCGCGCCCCGCCACGACGTGAACCCGGTCGCCTTCCAGCTCTCCCGGGCCACGGAAGCGGCGCGGTGGGAGGCTCAGCTGCAGCACGACACCGATCAAGCGGTCCAAAACCCCTCCGAGACGCCGGCCACCAACATCGCCCAGGCCCGCGCCCGCGTCGCGACGATGACCGACACGTTCCAGAACCCGGGGGCGCGCCCGCTCCATGGTGACGGGGTCATCCAGGCCCAGGCCGCCACGACGCGGGACATCCTGACCCATCGCCGCAACGAGATGGCGGAGCTGGGCCGGAGCCTCGACGCGGACGGGAAGCAACCCGTGGCGGGCGATCCCGCTCCGGGGACGGAGGGGA
>DASPJU010000498.1:0-2629 GCA_035628475.1 Salinarimonas sp.
CTCCGAGTTGGAGAGCACCGCCGAGACGGGGTAGAATCCGCCGGACAGCGCCTTGCCGAGCAGCGTCACGTCGGCCTCGATGCCCTCGTGCTCCTCGGCGAGGAGCTTGCCGGTCCGCCCGAGCCCCGTCTGGATCTCGTCGAGGATCAGCGTCACCCGGTGGCGGGTGCACAGATCGCGCACGGCCGGGAAATAGCCCGCGGGCGGGATCATGACGCCCGCCTCGCCCTGGATCGGCTCCACGAGGAACGCGACCGTGTTGGGCGTGATCGCCCGCTCCAGCGCCTCGATGTCGCCGAAGGGCAGGACCCGGAAGCCCGGGGCGAAGGGGCCGAAGGAGCGGCGCGCCTCGGGGTCCGTGCTGAAGCCCACGATGCCCAGCGTGCGGCCGTGGAAGTTGTCGGAGCAGACCAGGATCTCGGCCGCGTCCTCGGGGACCCCCTTCACCTCGTAGCCCCACTTGCGCACGGCCTTGAGCGCCGACTCGACGGCCTCGGCGCCCGAGTTCATGGGCAGGATCTTGTGCGAGCCCGTGAGCCGCGCTACGTCCTCGTAGAAGAGGGCGAGCTGGTCGTTGTGGAAGGCGCGCGAGGTGAGCGTCAGGCGCCCGGCCTGCTCGACCATGGCCTCGCGGATCTTGGGGTGGCAATGGCCCTGGTTCACGGCCGAATAGGCCGAGAGGCAGTCGAGGTAGCGCCGCCCCTCCGCGTCCCAGACCCAAACGCCCTCGCCGCGCGACAGCACGACGGGGAGCGGCTTGTAATTGTGCGCGCCGAGGCGGTGCTCGGTCTCGAGGAGGTCGACGGGCTTCATGGGGCGGACCGGGTCGGGAGGGCGGGAGCGGCGGCGGGCTCGCCCGGACGGGCGAAGACCTGGCGGCCGAAGAGCGACGAGACGAGGTCGACGGCGAGCCGCGCGCTCCTCCCCCGCTCGTCGAGGTAGGGGTTGAGCTCGACCACGTCGAGGGAGGTCACGAGCCCCGACTCGAACAGGAGCTCCATGATGAGATGGGCCTCGCGATAGGTGAGGCCCCCCGGCACGTCGGTGCCGACGCCCGGCGCGATGGCGGGGTCGAGCACGTCGAGGTCGAAGCTCACGTGGAGCAGGCCGTCATGGGCCGCGACCCGCTCCAGGACGCGCCGCATCAGCACGCTCGCGCCGTGCTCGTCGATGAGGCGCATGTCGACCACGTCGATGCCCCGCGCCACGAGCAGGTTGCGCTCCCCGCGGTCGATGGAGCGGATGCCGAAGAGATGCAGGTTGGCCGGGTCGATGACCTGGCGCGGCTCGTCGCCGAACACCTCCTCCAGGCCGGGCTCGCCCGTGAGCAGCGCCGCCGACATGCCGTGCATGTTGCCCGACGGCGTGCTGTCGGGGGTGTTGAAGTCGGCGTGGGCGTCGAGCCACAGGACGAAGAGCGGCCGGCCCGTTTCCGAAGCGTGGCGCGCCACGCCGTTGACTGAGCCCATGGAGAGGCTGTGGTCGCCGCCCAGGAACACGGGCATGGCGCCCTCGCGCATGGTCTCGTAGGCGGCGTCGCTCAACGCGCGCGCCCAGGCCGCGATCTCGGCGAGGTTGCGGGCGCGCTCGCCCCGGCCCGACACCCGGGGGGCAGGGCGGCGGGGCGCCACGTCGCCCCGGTCCTCCACGTCGAAGCCGCGCTCGCGCAGCTCCTCGGCGAGGCCGGCGATTCGCAGGGCCGTGGGTCCCATGCAGGCGCCGCGCAGGCTGGCGCCGAGATCCATCGGCGCGCCCAGCAGCGCGAGGCGGGGCTTCGGGGCGGGAGCGGTCTTCATCAACATCGTCAAACCCGGGGGAGGGCGCCCGGTTGCGCGGGAGGGCGCAGCCGGCACGGAGCGAGACTGTGCCGATCGGGGCCGGCGACGGATAGGCGGAAAGCTGCTAAACCTGCGCGCCCGATCGCGCATGTTGGCAAGGACGCTTGAGCAGAATGGCAGGCCTCGACGATCTCGACCGGCAGATCATCGCGCTCTTGCGCGCCGATGCCCGCATGCCCGTGGCGAGCCTCGCTGCGGCGCTGAAAGTGTCGCGGGCGACCGTGCGGGCGCGCATCGACCGGCTGGTCGCGACCGGCACGATCCTCGGGTTCACGCTGGTGCTGAAGGGCGCGCTCGCCAACGCGCCGGTGCGGGCCGTCACGCTCATCGAGGTGTCGGGGCAGGGCGCCGAGCGCATCGTCGGGCGGCTGCGGGGCTTCCCCGAGATCCGGGCGCTCCACACCACCAACGGCCGCTGGGACCTCGTGGCCGAGATCGAGGCCGACAGCCTCCCGGGTTTCGACGACTGCCTGCGCCGCATCCGCCAGGTCGAGGGCATCACGGCCACCGAGAGCAACATCCTGCTCTCGACGCGCAAGTGAGGCGCAGGATAAGGGGGCTCCCCTCTCCCATCCGGGAGAGGGGCCGGGGGTGAGGGCTCACGCCGGGAGGTGCGCTGAACTTATCCGCTCCTCCACCCCCTCATGCTGAGGTGCTCAGCCGGAGGCTGAGCATCGAAGCACGCACCACCTTCCAGCAGCGTCGGCGATCCCTGGAGCGCCCCTCGAGGCCCTGCTTCGCAGCGCACCTCAGGACGAGGGGGAGGGTGGGATCGACGGGCGAGAGCGAAC
>DASPJU010000499.1:0-2238 GCA_035628475.1 Salinarimonas sp.
CGGAAGCCGCGAACTGACGGGGCTCGTCCTTTCGCGATCGGACGGAAGGGCACCGCGCCGGGAGGCTGGCTCGCACGCCGCAGGTGCCATCCCGACGTCGTGCTAAGGCGCCACGCGTCGTGGGGCCTCGGGGCGCTCCAGTGATCACCGTCGATGCTGGATCGACGTGGTAACCCCCTCAACCCCGGCCTTTCTCCCCGTGGAAGGGGGAAGAGGTTCCCTCTGCCGCCATCCGGGCATCCGCCACGGACGGGGCATAGGCTACGTCCGGCTCCACGATACCCGCATGCTCCAGCTCCGCCCGCACCAAAGGGGTGGCGCCCGCGAGATAGGCCCGGGCGCCCTGGCGGCGGATCCTGGCCAGGAACGCGTCGAGGGAAGCCGCGGAGTCGGCGTCCACGAGAGGCACGGCCGAGAAATCGACGATCACCGTGCGCGGATAGGCGCCGATCCTCGCCAGCACGCCTGCGACCCGCGTCGCGGCGCCAAAGAAGAGCGGGCCGGAGATGCGCAGGACGATCAGGTCGGGCCTGGTCCGGTCGGCAAGCGCCGCGGAGCGGCCGGTGTCAACGATGTCGGGCCTGTCCGCCGCCTCGTCCGGCTGGCCCATCTCCACCGCGACCAGCCCCGCCACGCGGTGCATGAAGAGGAAGGCCCCGAGCACGACGCCCACGGCGATCCCCTCCGTGAGGTCGCGGAATACCGTGAGCAGAAGGGTCGACAGGAGCACCACGGCCTCGCCGCGCCGGCGCCTCAGCACGCCGATGACGGCGTGGCGCTCCGCCATGTTCCAGGCCACGACGACGAGAACCCCCGCCAGCGCTGCGAGCGGGATGTAGGACGCGAGCGGCGCCGCCAGCATCATGAAGGCGAGGAGGAAGACCGCGTGCAGCATGCCGGCGACCGGTCCGACCGCGCCGGAGCGCACGTTGGTGGCCGTGCGCGCGATGGTGCCGGTGACCGGGATGCCGCCGAACAACCCCGCGGCGACATTGGCCGCTCCTTGCGCCACGAGCTCGCAGTTCGACCGGTGGCGGCGCCCGCTCATGCTGTCGGCCACCATGGCCGAGAGCAGTGATTCGATGCCTCCCAGCAGCGCGATCGAGATCGCGTCGGGTAGGAGCTCGGCGAGCCTTGCCCACGAGACGGCGGGGAGGGCGGGCGCGGGGAGCCCGCTCGGCATGCCGCCGAAGCGCGAGCCGATCGTCTCGACGTCGAGGCCGAGCGCCGCCGCCGCGAGCGACGCCGCCGTCACGGCGACCAGAAGGTTCGGCAGCGCGGGGGCGAGCCGCTTCACCCCGATGATGAGGGCGATCGTCAGCGCCGCGACGGCGATCGCGCCGGGCTTGGCGGTGGGCAGCGCCGACGCGAGCGCCTGAATTTTCGGAATCAGCGCGCCGGGCTCGACGCCCGGCAGGGCGAGGCCGAGCAGGTCGCGAATCTGGCTCGCGAGGATGATGATCGCGATGCCCGCCGTGAAGCCGAGGATCACGGGATGGGGGATGTACTTGATGTAGGTCCCGAGCCGCAGGAACCCCATGCCTGCCAGGAACACTCCCGCCATCATGGTGGCGAGCGCCAGCCCGTCGAGGCCGTGGCGGCCGATCACGGCGGCCACCAGGACGATGAAGGCGCCGGCCGGCCCTCCGATCTGGTAGCGGCTGCCGCCGAGGAGCGCGACCAGGAACCCGCCCACGATGGCGGTGGTGAGCCCCCGGTCGGGCGGGGCGCCGGACGCGATGGCGATCGCCATGGAGAGCGGAAGCGCAACGATCGCGACGGTGAGGCCCGCGAGCGCGTCCGCCCGCAGCGCCCGGGCGTCGTAGCCCTCGCGCAGGACCGTGACGAGCTTCGGCATGAACAGCTCGGCGAAGCCCGGCTCGGGGGCGGACAGGGGGCGATGGTTCAGCATGGACCTTGGCGTTCTCGCCGCCATCTTTGCGCCGACGCGCATTGCCCGCCGCTCGGACGACTACCTATGATCGGCGCGATGCAGTCCCTTCGTGGAGGAAACGTCGTGAGCCAGGCCATCCGCGTGCACGAGCATGGAGGTCCCGAGGTCCTGCGCCTCGAGGAGGTCGACCCGCCGGCGCCCGGCCCCGGCGAGGTGCGGGTGCGCCACACCGCGATCGGCGTGAACTTCATCGACGTCTATTTCCGCACGGGCCTCTACAAGGCGCCCTCCTTGCCCTTCACGCCGAGCAATGAGGGCGCGGGCGTGGTGGAGGCCTTGGGGGA
>DASPJU010000500.1:0-8916 GCA_035628475.1 Salinarimonas sp.
GGGGCGCGGCCCGGCGGGGCGCGCCTCGGCGCCGAGCGAGGCCGCCCAGCGCCGCAACGTCGCCGCGAAGGGGGCCCGGTTCATCCGCTCGGCCCGCTCGGTGAGCGCCACGCAGCCAGGATGGGCGAGGTCGAAGGCGAGCTGGGCGGCGGTCGGGTGGCGCCGCTCGGGATCGACCTCGAGGCAGCGCAGGATGGTCTCCTGGAGCGCGGGCGGGCAGTCGGAGCGCAGGGCGCGCGGCGGCACCGGCTCCTGCCACAGGCGCCGGCGCAGGCCCCGCTGGCCGTGCGGGATGCCGAAGGGACGCACCCCCGTCGTGAGGTAGTACAGCATCACGCCCAGCGCGAAGAGGTCGGAGCGGGGCTCGTTGCGGTCGCGCAGCACCTGCTCGGGGGCGATGTAGGGCGCCGTGCCGAAGGGCAGGCGGAACTCCTCCGACAGCAGGTCCGGCAGGAGGTCGTGGCGCGAGAGGCCGAAATCCACCATCACGGCCTCGCCGCTGCGCCGGAGCATGACGTTGGAGGGCTTCACGTCGAGGTGGATGACATGCTGCAGGTGCAGGTCGTGCAGCGCGGTCGCGACGCGCGCGCCGACGGCGGCGACCTCGGCGGCCGGCAGCGGCAGGCGCCCGAGCAGGCCCTTCAGGCTCTCGCCCTCGATGAGCTCCATGACGATGTAGGGGTATCCCTCGTGCAGGCCCGCGGCCTCGAAGCGGGGCGCGTGCGGCCCCGAGAGGCGCGGCAGGATCATCTGCTCGACCTCGAAGCCCACGATGGGCGTGGGGTCGTCGCTGTCGCGGATGAGCGGCGCCTTCAGCGCGAGCGGCTCCGAGCCGCCCGCCCGGGCCGCCCGCCAGATCGTCGCCATGCCGCCCTCGTGCAGGGCCTCGCCCAGGACGAAGCCGTCGACCTCCATGCCGGGCCGGAAGACGGGGCGCATGGCCTCAAGCCCCCTCGGCGAGGCGGGAGGCGAGGCGCGGGGGCAGGCCGGCCGCGAGGATCTTGGCCGCCGCCGCCTCGATGTCGTAGGCGACGCGGTGCATGGTGAGGGTCTGGCGCTTCGTGTCGAGCAGCGCGTAGCCCGCCCGCGGGTCCCCGTCCCGGGGCTGGCCCACCGCCGGGATCACGGCGAGCCAGCGCCGGGTGCCGATCAGCGGCACGGGCTCCCCGGCCACCGGCACGAAGGAGGCCACGGGCCGCCCGGCGGCCTGGTGATAGACCCCCGGGACGTGGAGATGCCCGCACAGGACCAGCCGGGCCCCGCAGCGGCGAAAGCTCCGCTCCGCCTCCATGGGCCCGGTGACGTAGCCCCAGCCGCCCGGCGCCCAGGGGTTGGCGTGAACGTAGAGGCGGTCGTCCTCGCCCGCGGTCAGGGGCAGGTCGGCCAGGAAGGCGCGCTCGGCCGGGTCGAGCCGTGTCCGGGTCCAGAGGATGGCGTCGCGGGCGAGGCCGTTCATGCCGAGATCGACCCCGGCGGCGGCCTCGTCGTGGTTGCCCCTCAGCAGGACGGCGCCCCGCGCCGCGTGGTCGCGCACCCGGTCGAGAACCGCCTGGGGCTCGGCGCCGTAGCCCACATAGTCGCCCAGGAACACGAGGCGCTCCGCCCCCGCTCGCGCCGCGTGGTCGAGGCAGGCCTCGAGCGCCTCGCGATTGGCGTGGATGTCCGAGAGGATGGCGACGCGCATGGGCGAACCTTAGCCTCCCACGCGCGGCGCCGGAACCCTGCTTCGGCCGGCCTACCCCCAGAACGGCTTGGCGTCGGCGAAGCTCTCGAAGGCGTCCACGGCCCGCTCCAGCATCCGCCGCTCGTCGGCCCCGCCCAGCAGCAGCGGGGCGAGGCGCTCGCTCGCCGGCAGGGCGGCGAGGCGCTCGCGGCCGACCGCGAGGTCGTTGAGGTCGCCCAGATGCTCCTGCAGGTCCTCCAGGGCCGCGAGATAGGCCTTGCGCCGCCGCTCCGCCTTGCCCCCCGTGAAGGCGGGGCCGAAGAACTCCACCGCGTAGCGCAGCTTCTTCACCGCGATGCGCAGGTCGTGGCGCGGCTCGGGGGCGAGCGTCGCCAGGCGGCGCCCGCGCTTGCGGATGCGCTTGGCGCGCCGCCCCAGCACCTCGGCCGCGAAGGCCTCCACGGGCCCGTCCCGCTCCCCGTCGCCGCCCGACAGCCATGGCCCGACCTCGATCCATTCGGCGAGGTCGATCAGCATGGCCCGGAAGCGGGGCGAGCCGATCGCCTCGAGCGCCGCGTCGTAGGCGGCCTCGCGGCGCGCCTCGAGATCGGCGGCGAGCGCCGCGAGGTCGGCGTCGTCCCCGTGGCCCGCGAGCGCCGGACGCACGCTCTTGCCCAGGAACACGTCGAGGTCGCGCGCCTCGCCGAGCTCGCCGGCCATCCACTTGACCTCGGCCGCGATCCGGTCGCGGCGCTCGTCCGAGAGGATCGCCTTGTGCAGGCTGACCGCGGCGCGAAGCCGGCGCATGGCGACCCGCATCTGGTGCACCGCGTCGGGGTCGCGGCCTGCGCGCAGCACGGGCTCGTTGCGCAGGAGGTGGACGAGGCAGGCGCGGGCGATCGCCTGGAAGCCCTGCCCGGCCGTGAGGCCCGGCGCGACGTGGGCCGCCGAGCTCTTGACGGCCTTGAGCGGGCGCCCGTCCGCGAGCGTGTAGCCCCGGTCCGCCTTGGTGCGGATCCCGAGGCGCAGGGGCGCGCCCTCGGCGAGCGCGCGGGCGAGGGCGAACAGGTCGGCCGCCGCCCCGTCCTTCAGCTCGATCTCGACCTCCGCCACGGCGTCGCGGCGTCCTCCCGCCTCCACCACGCCCTCGTCGATGGTGATCTCGGCCCGGCTCGCCCCCTGGGCGAGGTCGAGGGTGGTGCGCTCCACCCGCACCGCGAAGGCGGGCGCGAGCGCGGCCGCGACGTCGGATCGGCGCAGCAGGTCGGGCAGCCCCGCCTCGGAGGCGAGGTCGGGAATGTCGGCGCGGACCTCCTGCTCCCACTCGTCGCGGTCGAACAGGCCCGCGGCGGGCCCGGACGCCGCCTTGACGGTCTGGACGCGCCGGCGTCCCGAGCGGCGGATGCGCAGGGACAGGCCCGCCTCGCGCAGGAGCCGGTCGGGGGTGTCGAAATAGGTGGCGTGAAGGCGCTTGGGCCGGGCGCGGGCGAGCACGTCGCGCAGGAGCGGATGGGCGCGCACGGCCACCATGGCGCCCGGCTCCATCTCGAGCTTCAGCTCCACCTCGCGGGGCGCGGCGCGTTCGTCCTCCGTCTCGGGCATGGGGCTCCACCGGGATGATGCGCGCAGTGTCGCCTCTCGTCCTCCGTTTGGGAAGTCCGTCGCGTCAGGAGATCGCCGCGCGCCGCGCCCGCGGCTCCGCCGCCGCCGGCGCCGTGCCCTGCGCCACCTGCGCGCGCCGGTCCGCGATGGCGGCGCGGGCGCTGTCGATAGCGAGGATGAGGGCCGTGGTGGTGCGCATGCCCGTGGTGCGGTGGCGCGCGTAGCGGACCGCGTGGGTGACGAGGCCGTCGACCTCGAGCGCGAGGGCGTCGAGCGTCGCGAGATCCGTCGCGGCGCGGGCCTCCGTGAGGATGCAGGTCAGGCGGTCGAGCACCTCGTCCACGAGCTCGCGGCGCTTGCGCACGAACTGGCGCGCGAGCCAGGCCAGGCCGGACGTGACGCTGCCGCCGAAGAAGAGGGCCATCCAGAGCCAGTCGCCGTAGCGGTCCATGAAGGTGAGCTGCTCGCGGTTGAAATAGTCGATCGCGCCCTGATGGTTGGGGATGGGGGCGTAGGTCGCGGAATCGGTGTCGGGCGCCTTGATGAGGTTGACGGAGGGCGCGTCGCGGCCGATGCGCGAGCGCAGCTGGAACAGGTGCTGGGCGACCTTCGAGATGGGGCCGCGATCGAGGTCGGAGCGGGCCATGAGCCGGTAGGAGATCCCCACGGTCTTGACCTCCTCGTCCGGGCGGCGCGGGCGTCCGCCGAGGCTGCCCGGCGGGATCGTGACCTCGGACAGGGTCGGGTTGCGCAGGCCGATGGCCTCCGACTCGTCGACCGGGATCACGGTGAGCTTGCGGTTGGCCGCGGCCGCGACGGCGCGCACCACCGCGGCGGCCTCCCCACTCACCGGGACCGCGACGACCGCGACGGCGTCGATCCGCTTTCCCTTGACCGCGCCCTCCACGTCGCCCGCCTCGAGGGGGACGAGGGTGACGGCGGGCGGCGCGAGCTCGTACTGGCGCAGCACCGCCTCGATCGCCGGCAGGTCGGCCCGGTGCCGGGTGACGACGCCCAGCCGCTTGCCCGCGAGATCCGCGACCGAGTCGATGCCCCCCGCCTCCGGCGCGAGGAGGACGAGCGCCTCCTCGCGCAGCACCGCGATGGTGAGCCCGTTGATCGGCAGCATCACGTCGGGCCGCACGACGGCGAGATCCACCGTCTTGTCCTGGAGGGCCGCGGCGCTGGCGCGCTCGTCCGGGTAGGAGACGAGGCGCAGGCGGACGTCCTTGTCCTGCTCCCGCAGGGCGTCCGCGAAGGCCGCGATCACCTTGGCCTCGGGTCCGCCCTCCGGGGCCACCGCCACCGTGAGAAGATCGGGGGTCGACACGAGGCGGTAGGCCATGGCCGCCAGGCCCGCGCCGATCGCGAGCCCGATCGCGAGAAGGGCGTACCTCGCCTCCCGGCGCCGCGCCCAACTGAGAAAACGCTTCACCACGTCCGCCTGCCAGCACGTGCCCCGCAGATAGAACCGGGGGAAAGCCGGTTTGTTGCAGGACGGGGCTGCGCCATGGCGCCGCTCGGCCCCCTCCGGGCCATGGACCTTCAGCCGGCTTGGAAAGCGGGTCCGAACCCCTTAAAGACGCGCGGTCCCTTCGCGCCCGCCTCGGCGGGCCCATCCCGGTCGGTCCCATGCGCCACGAGCTGTTTCCCCTCATCGCCGACACCACCCCCTATCGCAAGCTCGCGAGCCAGGGCGTGCGCGTGGAGCGGCTCGGCGAGCGGGAGATCGTCGTCGTGGAGCGGGAGGCGATCCGGGAGCTGGCCGAGCAGGCCTTCATGGACATCAACCACCTGCTGCGGCCGGGCCACCTGAAGCAGCTCGCCTCGATCCTCGAGGACCCCGAGGCGACCGCCAACGACCGCTTCGTGGCCTACGACCTGCTCAAGAACGCCAACATCGCGGCGGGCGGCGTGCTGCCCATGTGCCAGGACACCGGCACCGCCATCGTCATGGGCAAGAAGGGGCGCCTCGTCTGGACCGACGGCTCGGACGAGGACGCGATCGCCGAAGGAATCCTGGGCGCCTACGAGAAGCGGAATCTTCGCTATTCCCAGCTCGCGCCGGTCTCCATGTTCGAGGAGCGCAACACCAAGACGAACCTGCCGGCGCAGATCGAGCTCTATGCGGAGGGCGAGGACGCCTACAAGTTCCTGTTCGTCGCCAAGGGCGGCGGCTCGGCCAACAAGACCTTCCTCTACCAGGCGACGCCCTCGCTCCTCACGCGGGACCGCATGCTGGCCTTCCTGCGGGAGAAGATCCTGACGCTGGGCACCGCCGCCTGCCCGCCCTACCACCTCGCCATCGTGATCGGCGGCACCTCGGCGGAGCAGACGCTCAAGACCGTGAAGCTCGCCTCGACCCGCTATCTCGACGGCCTGCCCACGCAGGGCTCCGAGGCCGGCCACGCCTTCCGCGACCTCGAGATGGAGGCCGAGATCCACCGCATGACGCAAGCCCTGGGCGTCGGCGCCCAGTTCGGCGGCAAGTATTTCTGCCACGACGTCCGGGTGATCCGCCTGCCCCGCCATGGCGCCTCGCTGCCCATCGGGCTCGGCGTCTCCTGCTCGGCGGACCGGCAGGCCCTGGGCAAGATCACCCGCGAGGGCGTCTATCTCGAGCAGCTCGAGACGAACCCGGCGCAATATCTTCCCGAGGTCGACGAGGCGGGGCTCGGCGGCAGCGTCGTGCACATCGACCTCACCCGGCCGATGCCGGAGATCCTGGGCGAGCTCAGCCGGCATCCCGTGCGCACCCGCCTGTCGCTCACCGGGCCCGTGATCGTGGCCCGCGACCTGGCGCATGCCAAGATCCGCGAGCGGCTGGAGCGCGGCGAGCCCATGCCGGGCTATTTCCGGGACCACCCGATCTACTACGCGGGTCCCGCCAAGACGCCCCAGGGCATGGCCTCGGGCTCCTTCGGCCCCACCACCGCGGGCCGCATGGATTCCTATGTCGACGGCTTCCAGGCGGCCGGCGGCTCCATGGTGATGCTCGCCAAGGGCAACCGCTCCGACGCCGTGCGCCAGGCCTGCCAGAAGCACGGGGGCTTCTATCTCGGCTCCATCGGCGGTCCCGCCGCGCGGCTCGCCCAGGACTGCATCCGCCGGGTCGAGGTGGTGGAGTACCCCGAGCTCGGCATGGAGGCGATCTGGCGCATCGAAGTCGAGAACTTCCCCGCCTTCATCGTCACGGACGACAAGGGCAACGACTTCTTCCGCGAGCTGAATCTGGGCTGAGGCGGCGCTCCGCGGGAGCGCCTATCGCTTCGCGGCCGCCCGGGTGAGCGTGCAGGTCTTGCCCTGGCAGGTCATCGTCGCCCTGCCCCTGGCTCCGGCCTTGGCCACGACGCTTACGCCGGACGCCGCCTTGCCGGATGCCTTCGCGGCGGCACGGGTCGCCGCCTTGGCGCGGGAGACCTGGCGCGCGGCGACCTTGGCCTTCGGCGCCGGCCGGGACGCCGCGAGCGCGCGCGGGCGCGTCGGCGGGAGGGGATGGTCGACCGCGACCGCTCCGGTCACGGCGGGCTCGGCCTTCGGCTCGACCGCGGGCGCCTTGGCCTCGACGGCGGGCTTGGGCTCCGCGGGCCTGGGCTCTGCGGGCTTCGCCTCGGGGACCGCCGCGACGGTCTTGGCCTCCGCGGGCGGCGCGCCCGCCGCCACCCGCTCGGCGAGGGGCGAGCTCATCGCGGACAGTGCGGTGCGAAGGCGCAGGCAGGACTGGCCGTGCCGGCCGGCGAGGCGCTCCTCGCCGTAATGGGTGCGGTACTTGACATAGGCCCGGCACGGGTCGCCCTCGGCGATGCGCCAGGCCTGGGCCAGGTGCGCGACGCCGTAGCTGGCGTTGAGCGCCGGGTCGAGGAGCTCCGCCCCGTCGCCGCGAAAGCCGAGCATCATCGCGGTGGAGAGGCGCAGGCCCATGAGCCCGAACTCGCCCGTGGCGCCGGTTCGCGTCGGATCGCCCTCGCTCTCGGCCATCATCACGGCCTGGGCGAGGTCCGCCGGCACCCCGTGGCGCTCGGCCTGGCGGCGCACCAGCGCGATGGAGCGCCCCAGCCGCTGCGGCGGACGGATCTCGGACGCGGGGGCGGCCGCGGCCGCCGGAGCCGGGACGGGATCGTTCGCCAGGGCGCCGGCCGGCATCAGCAGCAGGGCGGCGCTCAGCGCGGCCGCGGATCGAAACAGGCTCAAGCTTCCCTCCCTGGTCATGCCGCGCGCGCCGGCTCCTCGGCGGGCGCGGCCCGCTTCTCGTGATAGGCAACGCCCAGACGGGCCCGAGCGATACGGACCGCCTTGCCGGCCCGTTCCGCCTTGAGGGCCTCGATCTCGCTCACGAGGCGGTCGACGCGCCGGATCAGGTCCGCGCCCGCGATCACGGACGCGCCGGGCCTCTCGGCGGCGGGCGGGAGCGCGGGGCGGGAATCGTCTGGGTGGCTCATGGTCATCACGCGTCTCAAATCGCGAGAATGAGGCGACGAAAGGGCACGGGCCGGGCGCGGGAGAGACGCGGCCCCGATCCGTCGCGTCTCGGCAATGGCTCGACGCTCGCCCCGCAGGGTTAACGAAGGCTTAAAATCCGGCGCGCCCGCCCCTTCGGAATGCGGCTTGGCACTGCCGCGAGGCCGTGCTGAACTGGCCAGCCGTCAACCGGTGACCCCGATGCCCCTCTTCCCGCTCGCCCGCCGCTCGTTCGCGGCGCTCTTCCTCGCCCTCGTCGTCGCCGGGCCCGCGCTTGCGCAGGCCGAGCGCGTGCGCGTCGGCTCGAAGATCGACACCGAGGGCGCGCTGCTCGGCAGCATGATCGTCCTTGTCCTGGAAAATCTGGGCATCCCGGTAGCGGACCGGGTGTCGCTCGGGCCCACCAAGATCGTGCGCACCGCGCTCCTCCAGGGCGAGATCGACATCTATCCCGAATATACGGGCAACGGCGCCTTCTTCTTCGACCGGGAGTCCGACCCCGCCTGGAAGGGCGCGCAAACGGCCTACGACCTCGTCAAGCGCCTCGACGCGGAGGCCAACCGGATCGTCTGGCTCGACCGGGCGCGGGCCAACAACACCTGGCTCATCGCGGTGCGCGGGGACGTGGCCAAGCGCGAGGGCCTCGCCACCATGGAGGACTTCGCCAAGAGCGCGGGCGCCCGCCGCCTGGCGGCCTCCGCGGAATTCGTCGAGAGCCCCGCGGCGCTGCCCTCCTTCGAGCGGGTTTACGGCTTCGCCATGCCCCGGGACCGGATCGTGACGCTGGCGGGCGGCGACACCGCCGTCACCATGCGGGCGGCGGCCCAGGGCATCGGCGGCGTCGACAGCGCCATGGTCTACGGCACCGACGGCGCCATCGCGGCCCTGGGGCTGGTGGTCATGACCGACCCGAAGGGGGCGCAGATCGTCTACGAGCCCGCCCCCGCGATCCGGGCGGCGGTCCTCGAGCGCCATCCCGCCATCGGCCCCGCCCTGTCGAAGGTCTTCGCCTCCCTCGACCTGGAGACCCTGCAGACGCTCAACGCCCGCATCGCCGTCGAGGGCCGCCCGGCCCGGGCCGTGGCGGGGGACTACCTGCGCGAGAAGGGCCTGCTGCGCTGAGCGGCGCCGCATCCCGGCCGGATCGGGGCGCGCGGCTCGTCGCGGGGGCTTTGCGCCTCGTCCTCGCGGCC
>DASPJU010000501.1:0-8854 GCA_035628475.1 Salinarimonas sp.
CGTCGCGCGACCGCGGCCAGCCCTTCAGCTTCACGCTCGGCCGGGGGCAGGTCATCGCCGGTTGGGACCAGGGCGTCGCGACGATGAAGACGGGCGGCAAGCGCACGCTCGTCATCCCGCCCGAACTCGGCTACGGGGCCCGCGACGCCGGCGGGGTGATCCCGCCCAACGCGACGCTGATCTTCGAGGTCGAGCTGATCGGGGCCCGCTGAGGCGGGCGCTCCCGGCAGCCGCCGGACCGTCCCGGGCCGCTCCGGCCCGGGACGGTCCGGCGCTCGTGCGTCCATGGCGCTGCCGCCGTCACGATCCGCCGCGCCCTCCTGCTCGAGACCCGAGGCCCGGATCACCCAGCCGGCATCCGTCGTGGCCTTGCCGGCGACGTCACGGACGGTCTCGCCGGTCGCCCGGACGGGGTCGAAGCCGCGCTCCTCGAGAACGCTCCGGAAGGTCTCGCCCATGCGGACCTTCTCGGCGGCGAGCGCATGAAGCCTCCCCGGCGAGAGCGGGAGGGCGTGCCCTTGCGGATCATGGGTCGCGCATCGCCTCCGACGATGCGAGGCTCCACGGGAGGACGGGAGACGCGCCATGAAGGGTTCGCCGGAGGTGACGGGGTTCTACGAGGCCCGCACGGGCAGCGTCCAATATGTCGTGGCCGATCCCGCCACGGGCGCCTGCGCCATCGTGGATCCGGTGCTCGACTACGACGCCGCCTCGGGCTCGGTCGCGACGGCGTCGGCCGACGCGCTGCTCGCCTTCGTCGGGGACCGGGGCTATCGCCCGGCCTGGATCCTCGACACGCATCCCCATGCCGACCATCTCTCGGCGGCGGGCTACCTGCACGACCGCACCGGCGCGCCGACGGGGATCGGGGAGCGGATCGTCGAGGTGCAGCGGCTGTGGAAGGGGCTCTACAACCTGGGCCCCGACGTGCCCGCCGACGGCCGCCAATGGACCCGGATCTTCGCCGACGGGGAGCGCTTCCCGCTCGGCGACCTGGAGGTCGAGGTGCTGCTGACCCCCGGCCATACCCTGGCCTCGGTGGCCTATCTGATCGGCGACGCGGCCTTCATCCACGACACCCTCTTCATGCCGGACGGCGGCACGGCGCGGGCGGACTTTCCCGGCGGGAGCGCGTCGGCGCTGTGGGGCAGCATCCAACGCATCCTGGCCCTGCCCGAGGCGACGCGGCTGTTCGTGGGGCACGACTATCGTCCGGGCGGGCGCGAGCCGGCCTGGCAGACCGGCATCGCGGAGCAGCGGGCGCGCAACATCCACCTCGTCCACGCCCCCACCGAGGCGGCCTTCGTGGCCCTGCGGGAGGCCCGCGACCGGACGCTGCCGATGCCCAGGCTGATGCTGCACGCCCTGCAGGTGAACATCCGCGGCGGACGCCTGCCGGAGCCGGAGGCCGACGGCCGCCGCTACCTGAAGATCCCGATCGACGCCCTGGGCGCCCCCGCCTGGCACGGGTGACCGCCCGAGCGTCGCCGGCGGGCGCGACCTCGCGGCCGACGGTTCCCGTGGCTCCGGTGATCAGGATCACGCGAGGGCACCTCCGCGCATCCTGCGCGGGGCGGGTGCGGCCCACCGCGCGGCACATGCCCGAAACGAGGCGGGACCAGGGTAGGGGCGCAGCATGGAGACCGGAATGTCCGCGGCGCCCACACCGACCCGAGCCCGCGCCCGCCGGGGCGGCGCGCTCGCCGCCCTCGCCTTGACCGCGACTCTCGCGTGCGCGACTCCGGGGCAGGCACGATATGCCTGCGCGGTCGAGCGGACGGCGGACGGCTTCGTCGCGCTTCGCTCCGGCCCCTCGGCCGCCCATGGCGTCGTGGCGCGCATGCGTCCGCAAGAGCTGGTGGGCCTGCTGCATCCACCCGATTTCGAGGAGGTCGTGCGCTCGGGCCGCTGGCTCTACGTGCGCCACTATCCCGGCACCCGCCGGACGGCGGGGCACATTCCCGAGATCCGCGAGGAGGATGCCCGGCTCGGCTGGGTGCACGATCGCCTGATCGACTGCTTCGAGTGACCCGTCGCGATCGCGCCTACCAGTCGGCGGCCTTGCCCATGGCGCCCACGGGCAGGGCGGGACCGAAGGCGAGGCTGGCCGGCCGGGCGGGCGCCGGCAGGGCCCCCGCGATCCAGGCCCGCAGGTCCTCCCGCGCGGTCTCCTCGGGGGTGCCCGGCGCCAGCACCACGAAGGCCTTGAGGCGGGTGCCCTCGTCGGGCCGCATGAGGCGCACGGCGGCGTCCGCGACGAGCGTGTGCTCGCGAAGGCGCGCCGCCACCGCTCCCGGATCGACGTTCACGCCGCCGACCTGCACCATCCCGTCGAGGCGCCCCTCCACCATGAAGGCGCGCTCGCCCACCCGCGCCAGGCGGTCCATGGCGCCGACGCGCCGGCCCGACGCGTGGACGAGCGAGGGGCGGTCGGCCTCCGCCCCGTCGTCGAACCGCCATTGCGGCATGAGCCTGTAGGCCGGGGCCGGGTAAAAGCGGGTGCCCAGGCCCGCCGTCTCGGACGAGCCGTAGACCTCCACGAAGGCGGCGATCCCCCGGGCCGAGAGGTCGTCCATCAGCTCGCGCGGGCAGGGCGCGGTCGAGGTGACGCCGGTCACGTCCGGCGGGAAGGCGGGGTGGCTCCGGGCCACGAGCCGCCAATGGTCGGGAAAGGAGACCACCAGGTCGCCCGGCGCCAGGGGCGCCGACCCGTAGGCGACAACCGGCAGGCCCAGGCGCTCGGGCAGCATCGCCGTGAACAGGAAACCGTAGATGTGGTGGGCCGGCACCCCCGCCACCACGCGCCGGCGGCCGGGAAGAAGCGGGGCGAGGCCCTCGATCTCGAGGGCGAGGTCGGCCATGGCATGGGCGCAGGGCTTCGGCACCCCCGAGGAGCCCGAGGTCAGGAAGGTGACCCGGTCGCCGGGCCAGGCGGCCTCGATCCGGTCGAGCCAATCCCCGAAGGTCGCGGCCTCGTTGAGCGCCTGCGCGGCCTCGGCGAGGTCGAACGTCTCGGCCAGGGCCGCCGCGAGCCAGAGCCGCTCGAGGGAATCGCAGCCCAGCGACTCCTCGGGCGCCCCCTCCCCCACGCCGAGGGCCTCGGGCCAGGGGCCCGGCGGCAGGCGCCGGGAGGGCGTGCCGCTCCCGTGCCGGCCTGCGGCCGCCGCGATCTCGGCGCGCATCTTGCTCTCGACGACGCGGGCCAGGGCGGCGCGGGCGAGGGCGCGCACGGGGTCAGGCCGCCGCCGTGGAGCAGGCCGAGACGGGCGCGGTGGCGACCTGGTTGCGGCCGCCGCGCTTGGCCGCGTAGAGCGCGCGGTCGGCGGCCTGCAGGAGGGCCGCGACGCTTCCCGTCGCGTTGTCCATGGTGGCGCAGCCCACGCTCACCGTGAAGGCGACCACGCCTCCCTCGACGGGCACCCGCAGGCCCTCCGCGGCCTCGCGCAGTCGCTCGGCGACGGTGCGGGCGCCCTCGATGTCGAGGCCCGGCAGCAGCACGCCGAACTCCTCGCCCCCGAGCCGCCCCAGGATGTCGGTGGAGCGCAAGGTATCCCCGCAGGCCTGGGCCAGCGCCTTGAGCACCGCGTCGCCCGTGGCGTGCCCGTAGGTGTCGTTGATGCGCTTGAAGTGGTCGGCGTCGATCATCAGCGCCGAGAGCGGCCGGTCCAGGCGGCGGTGGCGCGCCTCCTCGGACGCGGCGAGCTCGAAGAAGCGGGCCCGGTTGGCGACGCCCGTGAGATGGTCGGTCACGAGCATGCGGCGCAGCTCGTCGCCCGTCACCTTGCCCTCCGTGACGTCGCGCAGGACGACCGAGAAGCCGATGACCTCGCCCCCCTCCTCCTCCAGGGCCGAGACGAGGCTCTGGCACCAGTAGCGGCTGCCGTCCCGGCGCCGGCGCCAGCCCTCGTCGATGTGCCAGCCGTCCCGGCGGGCATGCTCGATCTGGTCGAGCGCCCGGCCCTGGACGGCGTCCTCGGGCAGCAGGAACAGGTTCAGGGTCCGGCCCAGCACCTCCCGCTCCGGGAAGCCGGTCTGGCGCTCGCCCGAGGGGTTCCAGGCATTGATGCGCCCGGTGGCGTCGAGGGACAGGAGCGCGAAGTCGTTGACCCCCGTCATGATGGCCGAGAACCAGGCATCCGCCTGCTTCAGGCGGCGCTCCTGGGCGACCTGCCGGGAGATGTCGGTCAGCACCGCCATGTACCGCCCCTCCTCCACCTTGATCACGGTGAGGGAGAGGACGTGCGGGTTCATGGCGTCGGACTGGTCGACGACCAGGCGCCGGTTCTCGAAGACGGCGCCGCGCGGCTCGGCGAAATCGGCCACCAGCGCGCGCAGGTCCGGCGCGCAGGCCTCGAGCAGCTCGAACAGGTTCTCGATCACCGGGGTCTTGGCGATCGGCATCAGGATCTGGGCCGCGAGCGGATTGGCGAGCTCGACCGTGCCGCGCGCGTCCACCTGCATGAGCCCGGCGGGGCACAGGTAGAGGAACTCGAGGAGCGTCTGGTTCTCGGCCTGCAGGGCCGCGAGGTCGAGGGAGGGATCCATGGCGACCGGCCTAGCGCTGGATCAGGAGATAGCGGCGCGGCGCGCCCTGCGCCTTGAGGAGCCGGATCCTGACGCGGGTGGGGCGCATGCGGAAGGTCAGCACGTAGTCGATGGTCGCGTCGAGGGCGTCCGTTCCCTCCATGCGCCCGGCGACGAGGGCGTTGTTCATGCAGGGAGCGACGGCCGTGTAGAAATGGCGGCCCAGCACCGCGTCGCGCGGCAGGCCCGCATAGCGCGCCTCGACCGCGCTGTAGACCGCCACGTGCCCCTCCCCGTCGAGGCCGATCACGCCGAAGGGCAGGCCGTCGAGCTCGGCGGCGCTCATCGCCTCGATCTCGGCCAGGGAGAGGGCCTCGAGAGCGGGGACAGAGGTGGAGGTGAGAGGTGAGCTGGGCATCGCGACTTCCTGTTCAGGCAATCTTCTGGCGATCCAAGGACGGGGCCGCGCCCGCGCGCAGGCGGCCGACGCTGCGGGCCAGCAGCTCGGCGGCCTCGGACAGGGCCGCGACCGCCTGGTCGGCGCCCCCCGGCGCCGCGGCGGAGGGCGTGGCCGCGGCCGCGACCCGGTGGCCCTCGACCGCTGCCAGCAGCAGGACGAGACGGGCGTGCGAGGCCTCCATCCATTGCGCGACCGCGCCGGCCTCGGCGCCTCCCGCCGCGATCTGCCGGGTCTCCAGGGCGAGGAGGCGGGCATGGGCCTGCGCGATCGCGGAGAGCGGGATCTCGGCCTCGATCAGGTGGGCCGCCAGGTCCCGCGCCGCGGGCCCGCTCTGGGCCGGATCGTCCGGGTCGGCAAGCCAGAAGCACGCCCAGGGGCGGCAGGCCCGCGGATCGGCGAAGCCGAGATCCGCAAGGACCGTCCCGATCATCACCTCGTAGGCGAGCTGGGCGGAGCTGGAACCGGGAGCGCGGCTTGGCATGATGGAGGCTCCGTGGAGATTGTGCCGGTTCAAGCCCTAAGGGGAGGCCGTTAACGTCGTCCCAACGGGCCGCGGCCGTTTCGTCGCGACCGGCCGGCGCAGGCCCGCCCTGCAACCTCAGGGGCTGTGTTGTCCACGGAAAACGGCTCTCCCTTCAACCGCCGCGCGGCGCCGCGGCCGCCGCGGCGCCCCGGTCCGGCGGGAGGTCCGCCCGGGGCGCCTCGATCGCCTCGCGGACGCGCTGGGCCAGGGCCTCGAGGGTGAAGGGCTTGGGCAGGACCGCCGCGCCCGGGGGCAAGGCGTCCTCCCGCCGCTCCCCGGCCCGGGCGAAGCCCGTCGTGTGGAGGACGCGCAGATCCGGCCGGAGCGCGCGGGCGAGCTCGGCGAGGCGGCGTCCGTCCATGCCGGGCATGACGACGTCCGTGAACAGGAGGGCCACGTCCGGGCGCGCCCGCAACTGGTCCAGGCCGCGGGCGGCGTCCGCCGCCTCGATCACGCGATAGCCGAGCTCCTCCAGCATCGCCACGGAGGTGCGCCGCACCTCCGCCTCGTCCTCGACGACGAGCACCACCTCGCCGGCGGCGGCGCGCGGCGCCGCCCCGTCCCCCGCCGGCTCCTCGGCGAGCGTCCCGGCCCCGTGCCAGCGGGGCAGGTGGATCTCGACGTCCGTCCCGCCCTCCTCCCCCGGGGCGAGGCGCACATGCCCGCCCGACTGCTTCACGAAGCCGTAGACCATGGAGAGCCCCAGGCCGGTGCCCTTGCCGGGTTCCTTGGTGGTGAAGAACGGGTCGAAGACCCGCTCGCGGATATGCTCCGGGATGCCGGTGCCCGTGTCGGAGACGCTCACCCGCACGTAGTCGCCGGGCGGCAGCTCGCCGGCGCCGTCGAGCCGCACGTTGCCGGTGCGGATGGTGAGGCGGCCGCCGCCCGGCATCGCGTCACGGGCGTTGACCGCGAGATTGACGATGGCGTTCTCGAGCCCGCCGGTATCGACGAGGGTCGGCCAGAGGTCGTCGGCGAGCACCGACTCGATCCGGTGCTCCTCGCCCAGCGTCCGGCGCAGCAGCTCGGACATCCCGGAGACGAGCCGATTCACGTCGGCGGGCTCCGGCGACAGGGGCTGCTGGCGCGAGAAGGCGAGCAGGCGCGCGGTGAGCCGGGCCGCGCGGTTGGCCCCCTCCATGGCGTTCTCCACGAGGCGGGCGGCGCGCTCGTCGAGGGCGCCGGCGCGCCGGCGGACCATGGCGAGGTTGCCGATCACCACGGCCAGCATGTTGTTGAAGTCGTGGGCGATGCCGCCGGTGAGCTGGCCGAGGCTCTCCATCTTCTGCATCTGCCGCACCCGCGCCTCCGCCTCCTCGCGGCCGCGGATCTCGTCGCGCAGCACCGCGTTCGCCTCCTCCAGGGCCCGGGTGCGGTCCGCCACGCGCTGCTCGAGGGTGTCGTTGAGCCGGTGCAGGGCGTCCTCGGCGCGCTTGCGCTCGCGGATGTCGCGGATGACCGTGAGCGCGCCGAGGACGCCGCCGTCGGGGGCCCGCACCGGCGCCGCGGTGAGCGCGACCTCGATGGGCAGCCCGTCCTTGCCCACCCGCACGGTCTCGATCGCGAGGGTCTCGCCGGCGAGGACCCGGGGGAGCAGCGCCGGCACACCCGGATTGCCCGGCGGCACGATGATCTCGGTGCCTCGCCCCAGGGCCTGCGCCGCGGTCCAGCCGAACAGGGCCTCGGCGCCGCCGTTCCACGAATCGATGCGGCCCTCCCGGTCGAAGGACAGGATGGCCTCCGGCGACGAGGACACGATCGCGGCGAGGCGCCCGATGTCCTCCACCCGGCGGCGCTCGTGCACGGCCGCCGCGAGGAAGAGCTTCGTAAGGGCCACGATGGCGATGAATTGCTGGGTGAGGAGCACCCGGTTGGCCGCCGCCGCGTCCTCGGAGGCGAGCGGGCCGGTGCCCGCCACGGCGCCGGCGATGGCGCAGACCGAGGTGACGGCGAGCGCCGCCGAGACGCCCCGCACCTGGAAGGCCAGCGCCGCCCAGACCAGGGCCGGCATGATGTGCCACACCCGCAGCCAGAAGGATTGGGGGCTGAGGAACACCGTCGCCGAGAGCGCCCCCACGGCGGCCAGGCAGGCCGCGAGGTGACCCCAGGCCCGGGGAGACATCCGCGCGGCGGCCGGGCTCCACCAGGACAGGACGAGGGGCGCGACGGTGAGCACGCCCACGAAATAGCCCGACGCCCAGGTCAGCCAGGCATGGGCGACGCGCTCGCCCGGGAGGCCGCCCGCCCAGAGCGCCCCCACCCCGATGGTGGCGGAGACGAGCGCTCCGGCGAGGCCGCCGCCGACCGTCAGCCAGGCCATGTCACGCAGGGATCCCAGGCGCGGGTCGAGGGGCCGGGAGCGCTCGAGCGCGAGGGCCGGGAGATAGGCCGCCAGCGTCGTGCCGCCCGCGATCGCGAGATCGATCCAGAGAGCCTGAGCGGAGTCGTCCGTGAGCAGCGTGCCGAGGCGGGCCAGGAAGATCGCGGGCCAGAGCCGGCTGCCCCCGAGAACGAGGCCCGCGACCGCGATGCCGGCAGCGGGCCAGACGGGGGTCCCGGCTCCCGGCAGGACGGCCCAGCGCAGGCCGACCGCCACCATGGCCCAGTAGGCGGCGCCGACGGCGAGGCCGGCGGCCATGTCCCTCACGATCCCGCCCGGGAGCCCGCCGGCGGGCACCGACGCCGAACGACCCATGGCCACCCTTCCGCGCCCCGAGCCTCCGGTGTGCATCCTGCGGGTCCCGCAGGCAAGCGGAAACCCGCGCGCGGCACGGTCACGCTTTCGTCGCGGGAGCCTGCCTCCCCTGCGGAAAAATGTTCTACAGTCGACATATGCATGAGGAACGTTGGCGACTCGCCGTCGAGGCGACGGGACTCGGGACGTGGGAGGTCGACGGCGCCACCGGGCGGCACGCCTGGTCGCCCGAGTTCCGGGCCATCTGCGGGCTGCCGCCCGACGTCGAGCCGAGCACGGCCCTGTTCGCGGACCTCATCCACCCCGACGACAGCGCCTGGGTGAACCGCGCCTATGCCGCCGCCTTCCGGCCGGAGGGAGACGGGAGCTACGAGGCCGAGTTCCGCATCCGGCGCGCCGACACGGGCGAGGAGCGCTGGGTCCTGGCGCGCGGCCGGATCGCGTTCGGGGACCGGCGCCAGGTGGTGCGCGGCATGGGCCTCCTCCTCGACACCACGGCCCGGCGGTCGGCCGAGCGCGCCCTCGTCGAAAGCGAGGAGCGCTTCCGCCTGGCGGTGGCTTCCTTCCAGGGCGCCGTGTTCGAGACCGACCTGCGCACGGGCCACGCCTATCGCTCGCCTCGGGCCTACGAGATGCTCGGGGTGGACGAGGC
>DASPJU010000502.1:0-4051 GCA_035628475.1 Salinarimonas sp.
GCCCCCAACCGGGGCCTGAACGTCATGTTCCTGATGATGAACAACGCGCGCCTCGCGGTGGGCCTCCAGGGCGTGGCCATCGCGGAGCGCGCCTATCAGGGGGCGCTCGCCTATGCGCGGGACCGGCGCCAGGGCCGGGCGCGCGGCGTCGCGGCGGAGGGCATGCACCCCATCATCGAGCACCCCGACGTGAAGCGGATGCTGCTGACCATGAAGGCCTCCACGGCGGCCGCGCGGGCCATCTGCTACATGACGGCGGCGGCCATCGACCGGGCGCATCTGGCAGGCTCGCCGGAGGAGCGGCGCGCCGCGCACGAGCGGGCCTCGCTCTTGACCCCCGTGGCCAAGGCCTTCTCGACGGATCTGGGCATCGAGGTCGCCTCGCTCGGCGTGCAGGTCCATGGCGGCATGGGCTTCGTCGAGGAGACGGGGGCGGCGCAGCACCTGCGCGACGCCCGGATCCTCGCGATCTACGAGGGCACCAACGGCATCCAGGCCATCGACCTCGTGGCCCGCAAGCTGCCGCTCTCGGGCGGCGAGACCGTGCGGGCCGCGATCGCGGCCATGCGCGCCACCGCCACGGCCGTGATGAAGGCGGGCGACGCGGCCTTCGGCGACACCGCCGCGCGCCTGCGCGAGGCGGTCGAGAGCCTCGACCGGGCCACGAGCTTCATGCTCAAGGCGCTCGCCTCCAACGATCCCGACCAGGCGCTGGCCGGCGCGACGCCATACTTGCGCCTGTTCGGCCTGGCTCAAGGGGCGGCGGCCCTGGCCGACGCAGCGCTCGCCGCGAGGGCGGCGCTCCAGGCCGGCGAGACCGATCCGGCGCATCCGGCGCGGATTGCCTTGTGCCGCTTCTTCGCCGAGAACCTCGCCACGGGCGCGCGCGGCCTCGAGGAGACCGTGACGGCGGGTGCCGGCTTCCTGGCCGACGCTCCCCTGGCGCTCGCGAGCTGAGGAGACCCCCTTGACCGACCTCGTCCAGACGGCCCGCGAGGGCGGCGTGACGCGCATCACGCTCGCCCGGCCCGACAAGAAGAACGCCCTCACGGGCGCCATGTACGAGGCCATGATGGCGGCCTTCCGCGAGGCGGAGGCCGACGAGGGGGTGGGCGCGATCCTCATCGCTGGATCGGGGGGTGCCTTCACGGCGGGCAACGACATCGGCGACTTCCTCGCCTTCGCGTCCCAGCCCGGCGCGGCCCCGCCCTTCCGCTTCGTGCGCGCGCTCGCATCCCTGGAGAAGCCCCTGGTGGCGGCCGTGGAGGGCGTCGCGGTGGGCATCGGCACGACGCTGCTCCTGCATTGCGACCTCGCCTTCGCGGCGCCGACGGCGCGCTTCCGCATGCCCTTCGTGGATCTGGGCCTCGTGCCGGAGGCCGGATCGAGCCTGCTGCTGCCGCAGCGCGTCGGGCACGCCAAGGCCGCCGAGCTCCTGATGCTGGCCGAGGGCTTCGACGCGGCGGAAGCCTTGCGGCTGGGCCTTGTCAACGCCGTCGTCCCGGCCGACGCGCTCGCCGCACACGCGATGGACAGGGCGCGGGCGCTCGCCGCCAAGCCGCGCGCCGCGATGCTCGCCACCCGCCGCCTCCTGCGCGGCGACCGCGCCGCGCTCATGGCCGCCATCGACGCGGAGGCCGAGGCGTTCGGCCGGGCGCTCGCCTCCGAGGAGGCCCGCGCCGCCTTCATGGCCTTCCTGTCGCGGCCGAAGGCCGCCGCGCGGTGACCGCCGGCCCGCTCCGGGGCCGGATCTGCCTCGTGGCGGGCGCCTCGCGGGGCGTCGGGCGGGGCATCGCGCGGGCGCTGGGCGAGGCGGGCGCGACCGTGATCGCGACGGGCCGCTCCAGCGAGGCCGGCCCGCGCACGGACGGGCGGACGGAGACCATCGAGGACGCGGCCCGCGAGGTCGAGACTGCCGGCGGGCGCGGCCACCCCTATCGCTGCGACCACACGAGCGAGCGCGAGGTCGACGGGCTGGTGTCCTGGACGCTGCGCCGCTTCGGGCGCATCGACGTGGCGGTCTCGTCCGTGTGGGGCGGCAACGAGGGCTTCGACGGCGAGCGCTTCGCCGACGGCACGGCCTGGGGCGCGCCCTTCTGGCGCCGCCCCGCCGGGGGCGTCGTGCGCGCCCTGGAGACGGGCCCCTACGCGGCGCTGCTGCTGGCCCGGGCGGTGGCGGCGCCCATGGCGGCGATGCGCTCGGGGCTCGTCGCCTTCGTGTCCTTCTCGACCGAGGAGGGCTATCTCGGCGACATCGCCTACGACCTCGGCAAGGCCGCCCTCAACCGGCTCGCCTTCGCCTGCGCCGAGGAGCTGCGCCCCTACGGCGTCGCGGCCGTCTCGCTCACGCCGGGCCACGTGCGCACCGAGCGGGTGATGGATGCCGGCATGGGCGAGGCCGCGACCGAATCGCCGCTCTATGCCGGCCGCGCCGTCGCGGCGCTGGCCGCCGACCCGGACGTGCTCGCCCGGTCGGGGCGAAACCTCTACGTCGCGGACCTCGCGCGATCGTACGGGTTCACCGACGCGGACGGGACGCAGCCGGAGCGGTTCCGGCCCTAGCGCGGGCCTCGCGGCGCCCGCTGGGTGAGGGGGGCACCGCCGACGCTGCGCAAGGGAACACCCTACCGCCGCTCCCGGAAGAACGCCCGCAGCAGCGCCGCCGCCTCGCTCTCGCCCAAGCCCCCATAGACCTCCGGGGCGTGGTGGCAGCTGGGCTGGGCGTAGAGGCGCACGCCATGCTCCACGGCGCCGCCCTTGGGGTCGCCGGCGCCGAAATAGAGGCGGCGGATGCGGGCGAACGAGATCGCGCCCGCGCACATGGGGCAGGGCTCGAGGGTCACGTAGAGGTCGCAGCCCGTGAGGCGCTCCCCGCCCAGCGCCCGGCAGGCGGCGCGGATGGCGAGCACCTCGGCATGCGCCGTCGGGTCGGCGTCCTCCCGGGTGCGGTTGCCGGCGCAGGCGAGGATCTCGCGCCCCCGCGTCACCACGGCGCCCACCGGCACCTCGCCGCGCGCGGCGGCCGCCCGCGCCTCGTCGAGCGCAAGCCCCATCGGATCGAAGCCGGGGTCGGCGGCGTTGCCCATTGCGCCCTCGCATCGGGTGGAACCTTCTGTTATCAAGCCGCGATGACTGACAGCAACGATGACGACAAGGGGCGCCGCGGCCCGCGCGAGCGCTCCCCGGACCGTCGCGACCCGCGCGATGACCGCCCTGCCCGTCCGCCCCGCGCGCGCGCCGAGGGCGAGCGCCCCGCCCGTGGGGGCTCGCGCGACGAACGGCCCGCCCGCAAGCCCTCCGGCGACAAGCCGTTCCGTCCCCGCCGCGACGAGGGCGAGCGCGCCTTCGGCGACCGTCCGCCCCGCCGCCCCGCCGGCGACAAGCCCACCCGTCCCCGCCGCGACGACGCGGACCGCCCCGCGCGCGCTCCACGCCCCGAGGGCGACCGGCCGTTCCGGGCGCGCCGTGACGAGGGTGATCGCCCGGCCCGCGCCCCCCGGCCGGAGGGCGACCGTCCCTTCCGCCCCCGGCGCGACGAGGGCGACAGGCCCTCGCGCGGTCCCCGCCCCGAGGGCGATCGCCCGTTCCGGGCCCGCCGCGACGACGCGGACCGTCCCGCCCGCGGCCCGCGGCCCGACGGCGAGCGTCCCATGCGCCCTCGTCGCGACGAGGGCGACGGGCCCGGGCGTCCCCGGCGCGAGGCGGGCGAGCGGTCCTTCGGCGAGCGTCCCGCGCGCGGCCCGAGGCCCGAGGGCGAGCGCCCCCGCCGGCCCGCCGGCGCCGCGCCGCGCCAGCCCCGTCGCGGCTATGACGAGCCGCCCTCGCCCGCGCCCGTCGTGCCGGTCGAGGAGCGCATCGCCAAGATCATCGCCCGGGCGGGCGTGGCCTCGCGCCGCGATGCCGAGGCGCTCATCGAGCAGGGCCGCGTGACGCTCGACGGCGCGGTCGTGACATCGCCGGCCCTCAACGTGATGTCGGACGCCGCCATCGCGGTCGACGGCGAGCCGCTGCCCGAGCGGGAGCGCACCCGGCTGTGGCTCTTCCACAAGCC
>DASPJU010000503.1:0-2504 GCA_035628475.1 Salinarimonas sp.
GCCCGGGCGCGGCAGGAGCCCGTCCCGCTCGGCCGCGCCCACCGCGAAGCCCGCCAGGTCGTAATCGGCTTGCGCGTAGAGCCCCGGCATCTCGGCGGTCTCGCCGCCGATGAGGGCGCACCCGGCCCGCCGGCAGCCCTCCGCGATGCCCCTCACGATGGCGACGCCCACGTCCGGGGCGAGCTTGCCGGTGGCGAAATAGTCGAGGAAGAACAGGGGCTCGGCGCCCTGGACCACGAGGTCGTTGACGCACATCGCCACGAGGTCGATGCCGATCGTGTCGTGGCGCCCGGTGTCGATGGCGATCTTCACCTTGGTGCCAACGCCGTCGTTCGCCGCCACCAGGATCGGGTCTCGGAAGCCCGCGGCCTTGAGGTCGAACAGGCCGCCGAAGCCGCCGATCTCCGCGTCGGCGCCGGGCCTGCGGGTGGACCGCACCAGGGGCCTGATCGCCTCGACCATGGCGTTGCCGGCATCGATGTCGACGCCGGCCTCGGCGTAGGTCAGCCCGTTGCGTGGCTCGCTCATCCGACCGGTCCTCGTGGTGGGTGGGGGCAGTTAACGGCCCGGGATGCGGGGCGCAAGGGATCTGCCGCCGGCCGCAGGCCTCCGCTTCCCCGCCGCCGGCCGGGCGCGAGGCGTTAACCCCCGATTCACGATCCCCGCAATCCACACCCAAGCGCCGCTTTACCCGGGAACGGAGTGAGAACAAACTACGCACATAAGCAATACATCGGAGCTGGACATCATGCGCCTCATCGCCGAAACCGCCGCCGAGCTCGCCTCGCTCCTCCTCTTCGTCGCCATGGTCGCGCTGTGGGCCATGGGGCTTGGGATGGGGGCGTGAGGGGAGGCGCCCCCGCCACACCCGCCCGCAATCCACACCCGATCCGGCCGCCGGACTCGACTCCACCCGCCCCGCCCGGGGACAATGGGCGCCCTTGATCATCGGTGCCCCTGGAGGACCCCCTCGGATGACGCGGACGCTGCGGGACGTCGGCTTCGTGCACCTGCACGTTCACTCCTCCTATTCCCTCCTCGAGGGCGCCCTGAAGATCGAGGATCTGGCGAAGCTCGCCGCGGCGGACCGCCAGCCCGCGCTGGCGCTCACAGACACCAACAACCTGTTCGGCGCGCTGGAATTCTCGGAGAAGCTCGCCGGAAAGGGTATCCAGCCGATCGCCGGCCTCCAGCTCGCGGTGGAGTTCGAGGAGCCTGATCCCGCCGTGCGGCTGCCCGCCCCGCCGCCGTCGATCGTGCTGCTGGCGCAGTCCGAGGAGGGCTATCGCAACCTCGCCCGCCTCGCGAGCCGCGCCTATTTCGACGTCGAGCTCGGCGCGCCCCCGCGCGTGAGCTTCGCCGCCGTGGCGGGCGCGGCGGGCGGGCTCATCGCGCTCACAGGCGGACCGAGCGGGCCCCTCGACACCGCCCTGCGGGGAGGCAGCGCCAAGCTCGCCGAGGCGCGGCTCGACAAGCTCGGCCGCGTGTTCGGCGACCGGCTCTACGTGGAGATCCAGCGCCACGGCCTGCCGGAGGAGCGCGCGATCGAGGCCGAGCTCGTGGCCATGGCGGATGCGCGCGGCCTGCCGCTCGTGGCCGCCAACGAGCCCTATTTCGCCAAGGCGGACGACTACGAGGCGCACGACGCGCTGCTCGCCATCGCGGAGGGAGCGCTCGTCTCCAACGAGAGCCGCCGGCGGCTCTCGCCCGCTCACGGCTACAAGACCCGGGCCGAGATGGCCGAGCTGTTCAAGGACATGCCGGACGCGCTCGCCAACACGGTCGAGATCGCGATGCGCTGCGCCTACCGGGTCGGCACGCGCAAGCCCATCCTGCCGAGCTTCGGCACCGATCCCGCCGTGGCCGTCGACGAGGCCGAGGAGCTGCGCCGCCAGGCCGAGGAGGGGCTCGAGGCTCGCCTCAGGGCTCACGGCACGGCGCCCGGGCTCACCGAGGCGGACTACCGCGAGCGCCTCGCCTACGAGATCGGGATCATCACCCGGATGAAGTTCCCGGGCTACTTCCTGATCGTCTCGGACTTCATCAAATGGGCCAAGGCGCACGACATCCCCGTGGGGCCCGGCCGCGGCTCGGGCGCGGGCTCCCTCGTCGCCTGGTCGCTCACCATCACGGACCTGGATCCCCTGCGCTTCGCGCTGCTCTTCGAGCGCTTCCTCAACCCCGAGCGCGTCTCGATGCCGGACTTCGACATCGACTTCTGCGTGGAGGGGCGCGAGCGGGTGATCGAATACGTGCAGCGGCGCTACGGCGAGCGGCAGGTGGCGCAGATCATCACCTTCGGCACCCTGCTGGCGCGGGGCGTGCTGCGCGACGTGGGCCGGGTGCTGGAGATGCCCTACGGCCAGGTCGACAAGCTCACGAAACTCGTTCCGCAGAACCCCGCCAACCCCGTGACCCTGAAGCAGGCGATCGAGGGCGAGCCGAAGCTCCAGAGCGCGATCGCCGAAGAGCCGGTCGTGCGGCGCCTCACCGACATCGCCCAG
>DASPJU010000504.1:0-2871 GCA_035628475.1 Salinarimonas sp.
GCGATGGCGGCCCACCGCGTCGATCTCGTCGATGAAGATGATGCAGGGGGCGTTCTTCTTGGCCTGGTCGAACATGTCGCGCACGCGGCTGGCGCCGACGCCCACGAACATCTCGACGAAGTCAGAGCCCGAGATGGTGAAGAAGGGCACGTTGGCCTCGCCCGCCACCGCGCGGGCGGTGAGCGTCTTACCCGTGCCCGGAGGGCCCACCAGCAGCACGCCGCGGGGGATGCGGCCGCCCAAGCGCTGGAACTTCTGCGGGTCACGGAGGAACTCCACGATCTCCTGCAGGTCCTCCTTGGCCTCGTCGATGCCCGCCACGTCGTCGAAGGTGACGCGGCCATGAGCCTCGGTGAGAAGCTTCGCCTTGGACTTGCCGAAGCCCATGGCGCGGCCGGCGCCGGACTGCATCTGCCGCGAGAGGAAGATCCAGGCCCCGATGAAGACGAGGATGGGCAGCCAGTTCACGAGCAACGCGATGAACCAGGGCGTGTTGTCCTGCGGCGGGCGGGCGGTGATCTGCACGCCCTTCCCCTGCAGCTTGGTGACGAGGCTGGGGTCGTTGGGCGCGTAGGTCGCGAAGGAGCGGCCGTCCGTGTAGGTCCCGGTGATCTCGTTGCCCGAGATGATCACGTTCGAGATCCGCCCCGCCTCGGCCTCGTTGAGAAGCTGGCTATAGGCGATGTCGTTGCCGCCGGCGCGCTGGCCGGGGCTCTGGAACAGGGTCACCAGCGCGAGCACCAGCAGGAAGATGATGACCCAGAGGGCGAAGTTGCGGAAGTTGGGGTTCATCGAGAGGTCTTCCCCGTGGTGAGGTCGCGGGAGAGGAGCGGACTGGGGATCTCGCGCGGCATGAAGCCAATCTAGGCACCCCCGCCACCCTTGCCAAGGGAACCCGGCGCGGCTGCGGCATCCTGGTCGACGGATTGTTGCCGACCCCGGCGACGCTCGCCCTCGCCGGCGAAGGTCACCAGTCCGGAACGGTCCAGCCGGAGGATGGTTCCTGCCACGGTCCGGCGCAGCGCCCGCCCCGCTCGGGCCGCGTCGAGGAGGTCGGCGAGCGCGGATTCCAGGCGGCCCAGTCGCTCGGGCGTGCCAGGGGCCGCGACCGCGCGGCAGGCCCGGGTCAGGAGCCGCAGGGCGATCTCCGGGGGGGCGCCCGTGAGCACGGCAGCCGGCAGCCCGCCGTCCGGGCGCCGGGCCCCGGCATAGACCGCCTCGGCGACCCGCTCCAGGGCCTCGTCGGCCCGCGCGGCGCGGGTGGCCAGCACCGCGAGGCGCGTGGCCGTAATGCCCTCGGCCGCGAGCGCCGGCATGAGCCGGCGCAGGCGCGTTCTGGCGAAGCGGGGGTCCTCGTTCGAGGGGTCCTCCACGTAGGGCCAGCCCTCGGCGCGGCAGACGGCGACGAGCGCGGCCTTCGGAACGTCGAGGAAGGGCCTGACATGGACGAGCCCGTCGGGGCGCGGCCCCACGGGCCGCATGGCCGCGAGGCCCGTGATGCCCGTGCCCCGGGCGACGCGCATCAGCACCGTCTCGGCCTGGTCGTCGCGGGTATGGGCGGTGACGATGGCCGGAAGGCCGAGGTCCCGGGCAAGATCGGCCAACAGGCGGTAGCGCGCCTCGCGCGCGGCCTCCTGGAGCCCGGCTCCCGGATGCGGCCCGCGCCAGCCCAGGAGGCGGTGCTCCAGGCCAAGCGCGGCGGCAAGCCGCGCCACCGCTCCCGCCTCCTCGGCGGAGGCGGCGCGCAGGCCGTGATCCACGGTCGCGACCACGTAGCATCCGGGCAGGCGGGCGGCGAGCCCCATGAGGGCGGTGGAGTCCGGGCCGCCCGAGACGGCGAGCAGCGCCGCGTCGGGCAGGATCGCGGCGAGGATCTGGGCGGGATCGAGCGTCTCGCCGCCTCCCCGGCTCACGCGCAGCGCGCCCGCTTCTGCTCGCGGTCGACGCCCTGGCGCACGGAGTTGGCGGCTCCGGGGAACTTGCGCTCGAGCTCCGCGAAGGTGGCGCAGGCCTGCTCGCGGGCGCCGAGCGCGTTGAGCGACATGCCGAGCTTGAGCATGGCGTCGGGCGCCTTGGCGGCCTTGGCGTGGTCCGTGGAGACCTTCAGGAACTGCTCGGCCGCCTCGCGGTGGCGGGTGCGCTGGAAGTAGCTCTCGCCGAGCCAGTACAGGGCGTCGGGCACCAGGGCGTTGCGCGGGTGCGACTGCAGGAACTGCCGGAAGGCCATCTCGGCCTGCTCGTACTGCTTCTGGAGCAGCCAGGCATAGGCCGCGTCATAGTCGGCGCGCGCGTTGCCGGTGCCGGTCGCGGCGACGCTGGGCCCGCCCCGCGGCGGTGCCGCCTCCGCGCGGCCGACCGCGTTGAGGTCGAGCGGCCCGCCCCCGCCGGGACCGGGCCCGTCCTCGATCAGCTCGGCGATGCCTCCCCGCTGCGCGCCGGGCAGGGCGAGCGGCGCCGAGGGCTGGGTCTGGCCCAGGGCGCGCGGCGCGCCGGGCGCGGCGGGCTGGGCGCCGGGGTCGAAGGCGTCGCCCCGCCGCTGCGGGCCGGGCTGCGCTGCGGGCTCGCCCTCGCCGCGGCGCTGGGGCGCGGGCTGGCCCTGCGCGGGCGGGCGCGCCGGCGCGGCTCCGCCCCGCTCCTGGAAGCGGAACTCGACATCCTCCTGGAAGGAGCGAAGCCCCTCGCGCAGCTGCCGGTTCTCGAACTGAAGCCGCTCGATCTCGCCCGAGAGCTGGCGAACCTGGTTCTCGAGCCGGTTGAGGCGCACGACGATGTCGGCGGCGTCCTGGGCCGGGGCGGGCAGGCTGAGCGCGAGAAGCGAGACGGCGGCGAGGGCGAGGCGGCGGAGCATGGGGCGGTCGCAGGTTTGGGGGA
>DASPJU010000505.1:0-2267 GCA_035628475.1 Salinarimonas sp.
GCTCGCGCACGCGCGCGAAATCCACCGCCGGCTCCCCGGCCTCGATGCCGAAGGCGCCGGCCGTCCGGATCGCCTGGGCGCGGTCGCCCGCGGCGATCAGGGCCTTGGAGGGCACGCAGCCCACGTTGAGGCACTCGCCACCCATGCGGCCTCGCTCGATCAGGACCACGGGAACGCCGAAGGAGGCGGCGATCGCCGCCACCGACAGGCCGCCCGCGCCCGCGCCGATCACGCACAGGTCCGGCTTGGAGATGTCGGCCATCGACGCGCCCCGATCCACGATGCTCCGCAAGGGATTAGGCCCTCGCGGCGCCTCCGTCGAGAGCGCCTTTCGGCGCGGGCGCCCTTCCCTTCGGGGCTCGCAGCCCCGATATAGGCGCCCTGTCGAGAAGGGGGCGAGGGTGGCGGGTCCTGGGCACCGGCTGGTGCTGTGCGCGGACGATTTCGGGCTCACCGAGGGGGTCAGCCACGGGATCATCGACCTCGTCGAGATGGGCCGCCTGTCGGCTGCGAGCGCCATGACCACCCATCGCTGGTGGCCGCGCCTCGGTCCAGCCCTGCGCGAGGCGGGTCCGGGGATCGGGATCGGGCTCCACCTGAACCTCACCTCCGGCGCGCCGCTCGGCCCCATGCGGGGCCTCGCCCCGGACGGGCGCCTGCCCCCGCTGGGCGCCCTGATCGCGCTGGCGCTTCCCGGCTCGCTCGATACGGAGGAGGTCCGCGCCGAGATCGAGCGGCAGCTCGACGCCTTCATGACCGTGATGGACCGCCCGCCCGACTTCGTGGACGGGCATCAGCACGTCCACGTTCTGCCCGGCATCCGGCGCATGCTGCTCTTCGCGCTGCGCCGGCGGGGCCTGCAGGGCCGGCTGTGGCTGCGCGATCCCGCCGACGGCCTGCGCCCGATCGCGCGGCGGCGGTCCGCCATGGGCAAGGCGGCCCTGGTGCGTGCCTTCGCGCTGGGCTTCGGCCGCGCCGCGCGGCGGGCCGGCTTCGACACCAACGAGGGCTTCTCGGGTTTCTCGGCCTTCGACCCACGCGCCTCCTTCGAGCGCGAGATGCACCGCTTCGTGGTGCGGCTGGGGCCGCGCCCGGTGGTGATGTGCCATCCGGGCTATGTGGACGACGAGCTGCGCGCCGTAGACCCCGTCGTCGCGACCCGGGCGGAGGAGCTCGCCTATCTCGCCTCGCCCCGCTTCGGCGAGCTCCTCGACGTGCTGGACATCGACCTGGTGCCCTGGCCGGCGGAGTAGACGGCCTCGCGCCGGGATCGGGCCGCGCCCGACCCGGCACGAGGTTGGGCGTCAGGCGGCCTGGAGCCGCGCGCCGATGCGCTCCAGCACCATGCGGTGGGCCCGGTCGACGATGTCGTCCATCGAGCGGTTCTTCACGTACATCTGCCGGGCGCGGGCCCCGATCTCCTCGCGGCTCGGCAGGTGCGGAAGGTGCGACTGCACCTCGGCCAGGACGTCGGCGGCGCGGTGCTGCGCGTCCGCGAGCCGCCGGCGCAGGTCCTCCAGGCTCGGCGAGGTGGCGAGCGCCTCGCGCAGGCTGGCGGCCAGGCGCTCGGGGTTGAAGCTCGCCGCGAGGTCGG
This sequence comes from Salinarimonas sp., assembly GCA_035628475.1. Taxonomy (GTDB): domain Bacteria; phylum Pseudomonadota; class Alphaproteobacteria; order Rhizobiales; family Beijerinckiaceae; genus Salinarimonas_A. The sequence goes on from DASPJU010000505.1 coordinate 1,595, forward strand.
CGGCCGCCTTCTCGACGACGCGCGCGCCCAGGCGCTGCTCGCCCTTGAGCACCGCCTCGGGGGGTGACTTCATGTCCCACACGATCCCTGCCCACGAGAGCGCCTTCAGGATGTAGTAGGTCGGGTCGACCTCCCACCAGCGGAAGCCCTGGCGCACGCTCGCCTGGTAGGCGTGGTGGTTGTTGTGCCAGCCCTCGCCCATGGTGGCGAGCGCGAGGAGCCAGTTGTTGCGCGAGTCGTCGCCCGTCACGTAGCGCTTCCGGCCGTGCACGTGCGCGAGCGAGTTGATGCAGAACGTGCCGTGATAGACCGCCACCGTCGACCAGAAGAAGCCGACCACGAGGCCCGGCCAGCCGCCGATCGCGAGGCAGATCAGGGCGAGCGCGACCGCGGGCGCGAGCTCGAACCTGTGCAGCCACATGAGCTCGGGGAAGCGCGCGAAGTCGTCGATCTTCACGAGGTCGGTGTCGCCGTGCTTAGCGTCGAAGATCCAGCCCACATGCGAGTACAGGAAACCCTTGTGGCGGGGCGAGTGGACGTCGTGGGGGGTGTCGGAATGCAGGTGGTGGTGGCGGTGCTTGGCGGCCCACCACAGCACGCTCTTCTGCGCCGTCGACTGCGCCAGCACCGCGAGGATGAACTGGAAGACGCGCCCCGTCGAATAGGTGCGGTG
>DASPJU010000506.1:0-3339 GCA_035628475.1 Salinarimonas sp.
GTGCCGGGCGGCAGCCTCAGCGCGGGGAGGCTTCGCGCGAAGAAGTCGAGCGCCGCGAACTCGCCCGGCACGGCCAGGCCCCAGTCGACGCGGATCGGCTCGGCGACGTAGAGGAGCCGGTCCCCGTCGACCTCTCCGGCCGGCCGCAGGCGCCGCAGCTGCTCGGCAAGGTGGAGGTTCGGCTGGATGTGGCAGGGAACCTCCGGGATCTCGCGGCGGGCGATTGCGAGGGCGTCCTCGTCCGTCACCCAGATCGCGTCCGGCAGGGCGAGCACGCCCGCGCGCAGGAAGCGCACGCGGTAGTTCACCCAGTGGTCGATCACCGCCACGCTCAGGGTTCCGCGCTCGCGCGCGCGGCGGAGGGCGGCGTGCTCCAGGTCGGAGGCCCAGCCGGAGCCCGTGACGACCGCGCCGCAGGTCACGAGATCGTCGAGTCCCGCGGTCGGGGCGCCCAGGAAGCGGCGCTCCCAGAGCGCCCGGGCGGGCCCCGCGATCACGGGCACGATCCGCGGCAGCATCCAGGGCTCGATCCAGGCGAGGAGATGGTTCGCGGCCCCCGCGTCGTGAGCGACGATCCCGACCCTGCCGTGACGTTCGAGGAGTGATCCCACCATCGCGCTGCCGGCCTTCCGTCCGGGCCAAAGCCGTGTATCGGCGTCGCACAGGAGGGGCCAGGAGGTGATAACAATTCGTTAACGCTGATCGGCGATCGATCGGGGGTGGAAGCGCTCGTCCTCAGGATCGACGTCGGACCCCGCATCGGGCTGGGGCACATGCGCCGTGCGACGGCCCTGGCCGAGGAGGCGCGGTCGCTCGGGCTCGCCACGCTCTTCGCGTGCTCCGCGCAGGCCCGGCCGATTCTGGAGCGGGAGGGCGTCTCCCCTGACGCCCTGATCGAACCCGACGCGATCGAGGCGGCGGGTCCCCGCGCGACCGTTCTCGTCGACACGCTCTGGTCCGGCAACGGCGCCGCGACGGCTCTCGAGGTCGAGCGGCTCGTCGCGGCGGGGCTCACGGTCGCCGTGCTCGACAGCCTCCCGCGCGACCATTACGAGGTCCCGCCCGCCGGCCGGGGCGCCGATCTCGTGGTCACCCCCTATCTCGCGGCCGAGCGCTTCCGGTCCGCGCCGCGCGCCGGCCGGTGGCTCACGGGACCGGCCTTCTGCGTCCTCGATCCCGCCTTCGCGCGGGCCCGCGCCGGCATGGGTCGCAGGGCGGGCGACCGCATCCTGTTCTCCTGCGGCGGTTCGGACCCGGAGGGCACCACGGCGGCCTTCCTCGACCGCCTCGGCCGCGACACCCGCCCCGTCGACGTGGTGATCGGCCCGCTCTTCGCTGGGCCTTTGCGGGCGCGGATCGAGGCCGCCGCCGCGACCCGGCCGGCGGTGACGCTCCACCATGCCCCCACGACCCTCGCCAGCCTCATGGCTGGCGCGGGGCTCGTGGCCGGGCGGGCCGGGCTGCAGCGCTACGAGGCCGCGGCGCTCGGGAGAACGGGCGTCTACCTCCATCACGGCGACAGCTTCCACGGCTATTTCGAGGCGTTCGCCTCCTCGGGCCTCGCCCGCATCCATTTCGCCGCGCGGCCCGGCGGCGTGGAGGGCTTCCTCGACGATCTCGCGAGGATCGCCCGACCGGGGGCGCATCTCCCGGAGCTCGCCTTCAACGAAGCGGCCTTCGCGGCGGTGGACGGCGGCGGGGCGAGGCGGCTGATCGAGGCGTTTTGGGCTGTCTCCCGTTCGTGACCCAGCGTCACGCGCGCTTGTTGAGCAGCGCCGGCTCGGCATCGGGTCGGGCGGCCTGCATCTCGTGCAGATAGGCGCGCAGGCGCAGCAGCGCGGCGTCGGGCGTCTGGCTCACGACCTCGCCGCTCTCCTGGTCGACGGCCCGGGTGACGACGGCGCCGGTCTCCTCGTCGATGGTGGTGCTGCGCCTCAGGATCGCCCGGATGGCCGCCTCGACGGCCGCCCGCTCCTCCAGGCCGTCGCTCGGCTCGAAACGCACGGCCTCGACCCGCTCGACTTGCTGCACGCTGGCCTGCGCCGGCAGGTCGGTGTGCACGGCCTTGAAGGACGTGGCGGAATCGCCTCTCGGGGTCGGTGTCGCGGTCGTCGGAGCGACCGGCTTGGTGCTACCCGTCTCCATGATGGAGCCCTCGTCTGGCGAAGCCTTCCGGCTTCTAGACCAGCCCTACCAAACGGCGGTGAACGGCAGGTTTCTACGAGTGGTTAACGGGTGGTCGGCTGCGGTGACGCATTTTGGCGCACGGGCTCACAACCGCTTCGACAGGACGAGGGGCTGCCCGGCGGGGGGCCGCCCGGCGGCGTAGCCCGCGGGCGACCCGTAGCCCTGCGGCGCGCTTGCCCGGTTCATCTCCTCCGCGATCCCGCGCACGAGGCTTTCCGAGACGGCGCGTGCGGTGGGCAGCACCACCTGGTTGACCTCGATCGCCCGGCCGAAGCTCGCATGGGCGGCTTTGAGCCGCTCCACGTCGCCCGGCACGAAGCGGGCGAGCGCCACGGCGTTGGCCTTCACGGCTTCCAGCCCGCGCAGGTACAGCCCCGAGAGCTCCGCCTTGCGCTCCTGCTCGCTCAGGGCCTCGCGGATGCGCCCGGCGCGAAGATTCGCGGTCTCGACCTCGACGAGCTTCTCCAGCTGCGCGAGCCCGTCCAGGACCTCCGCGACGAGGCGGCCCGCCTCCTCGCGCGTCGCGACCCGCAGCCCGGGCTGGGGCGCCTCACGACCGGCCCACATGAGCGCCTCCCTCCTGGAGCTTGAGGATCTCGCCGTAGATCTGGCTCGAGAGCCCGACGCCCCCGGCCTTGCCGATGGAGCCCGCATATTCCTTGACGAGCATCGAACGATAGACGCCGCCACCCGTCCCGTTCTCGCCCAGCGGCCCGTCCTCGCCGGCGCTCGCGACCATCCGGTCGAGCATCTGCTCGAGGAACATGGTCTCGAAATCGTCGGCTGTCTTGCGGGCCTTCTCCGCCTTGGGATCGAGCTTGGCGTCGAGGCGGTCGAGGGCCTTGGTCGGCCCGGCGTCGCGTCCGATCGCACCGGCGAGGCTCAGCGCTCCCTTGATCGCGAGATTGGCGAGCGGCGCTACCATGGGCGGGTCTCCTGGTGGGGGTGGGGCATCACATCACCTCGATGTCGGCCTGCAGGGCGCCGGAGGCCTTGATGGCCTGGAGGATGGAGATGAGGTCGCGGGGGCCTACGCCGAGGGCGTTGAGACCGTCCACGAGCTCGCGCAGGGTCACGCCGTCGCGCACGACCGCGAGCTTCTTGCCGTCATCCGTGTCGACCTTCACCCCCGTGCGCGGCACCACCACGGTG
>DASPJU010000507.1:0-2278 GCA_035628475.1 Salinarimonas sp.
TCGGCCTCGCCCAGGACGGGCTCGCCTCCTTCGAGCCGGCCTTCGTGGACGAGCTCGGCGCCATCCTGCGCTTCGCCTTCAACTATGTGCAGCGCGACGGCGCCGCGGAGCCGGACGAGCGCTCCTGGCTGCGCGACGAGACCGGCGGCTCCGTCTATCTGCGCCTGTCCACCCGCGCGATCGATCAGCCCGCCCGCGAGATGACGCCCGAGCTCGCCCGCGACGTGGTCGACGGCGCCTACTGGATGCGCAGGCCGGGGCCCAACGCCCAGGTCGTGGTGGCCTATGCGGGGGCCGTGGCGCCCGAGGCCATCGAGGCGGTGGGCCTGATCGCCGAGGATCGGCGCGACGTGGGCCTGCTCGCCGTCACCTCGGCCGACCGGCTCAACGCGGGCTGGACGGCGGCCCAGCGCGCCCGCGAGCGCGGCGTTGCCCATGCCCGGAGCCATATCGAGCGGCTCCTCGACGAGGTGCCGCCGCACTGCGCCCTCGTCACGGTGCTCGACGGGCACCCGGCGACGCTGGCCTGGCTCGGCTCCGTGCGGGGGCACCGCACCCGCTCGCTCGGCGTCGAGCATTTCGGGCAGACGGGAACGGTGCAGGACCTCTACCGGCATTTCGGCATCGACGCGCAGGGAATCGCCGCCGCGGCGCAGACCATCGCCCCGGGCCGGCCGATCCGGCACCTGCGCGCCGTGTGAGCGCGCTCAGCCGTCGGTCAAGCTCCCGCGGGGACGTTCGCTCCGCGGAGGCCGGGCCAGATCGCGGGCGTGCGGCTGGCGTAACCCCGCCACGCGGCGCCGAAGCGCTCGTCCATGCGCCGCTCCTCGTAGCGGCCCTGGAGGAGCAGCACGGCGAGGCCGAGGCCGAGGCAGGCGAGCGTGAACAGCGAGGGCAGAGCGAGGAAGAAGCCGAGCTGGCCCAGGGCGACGGCGGCGAACAGGGGATGGCGCATGCGGGCGTAGGGGCCGCTCGTCACCAGCACGGTCGGGCCGGCGGGGCCGACCCCCGAGCGCCAGGCATCGCCCAAATAGGAATGAACATAGGCGATCCCTGCGAGCGACCCGGTCAGGAGCGCCAAGCCCGCCAGGATCGCCGCCGGCCGCTGGAGGAAGGCGACGGGCCCGAGCCAGGCATCCACGGCGGGGTCGAACACGCGCGCCACGCACAGGGCCCAGATCGCGACCCGCGCCACCACGAAGAGGCGGTGACCCAGCCATTGCGCGGTGCCGGCCTCGCCGACATCGGCGTGAGCCGACCGGTGCGGGCGCGCAGCGCCATCAGCTTGGCGGTGTAGAACACCGCGATGAAGGTGAAGTAGCAGGCGAGCGCGGCCCGCGAGAAGGTGAGCACGTCCAAGGCAGCCCTCCCCCGAAGCCTGCCGCGGCCGGGGCGAAACGCGCCGGCCCCGTGGCGGAGTCTAGGGCGAGATCACAGCTTGCGCGAGGACTTTATCGGCAGCGCGGCGCCATCCCGACCCGGGGGACGAGACTGGCGCCGCTGGGCATCAATGCAGGATCTGGCTCAGGAACAGCCGGGTGCGCTCGTGCTGCGGATTCTTGAAGAACTCGTCGGGGGTGTTCATCTCGACGATCTGCCCGTAATCCATGAAGATCACACGGTCGGCCACCTGACGGGCGAAGCCCATCTCGTGCGTCACGCAGAGCATGGTCATGCCCTCCTCCGCGAGGCTGACCATGGTGTCGAGCACCTCCTTCACCATCTCGGGATCCAGCGCCGAGGTGGGCTCGTCGAACAGCATGATCTTCGGGTTCATGCACAGCGAGCGGGCGATCGCGACGCGCTGCTGCTGGCCGCCCGAGAGCTGGCCCGGGTACTTGTTGGCCTGCTCGGGGATCTTCACGCGGGTGAGGTACTTCATCGCGACCTCCTCCGCGTCCTTCTTGGGCATCTTCTTGACCCAGATCGGCGCGAGCGTGCAGTTCTCGAGGATCGTGAGGTGCGGGAAGAGGTTGAAGTGCTGGAACACCATGCCGACGTCCCGGCGGATCTCGTCGATCCGCTTGAGGTCGTTGGTGAGCTCGATGCCGTCGACGATGATGCGGCCCTTCTGGTGCTCTTCCAGCCGGTTGATGCAACGGATCATCGTGGACTTGCCGGACCCGGAGGGGCCGCAGATCACGATGCGCTCACCCCGGCGCACATTGAGGTTGATGTCGCGCAGCACGTGGAACTCGCCGTACCACTTGTGCACGCCCTGCATCTCGACGGCGACGGCCGGCTTGGCGGCGCGGTTCAGGTCGGCGGCTTGTCCTGC
>DASPJU010000508.1:0-11727 GCA_035628475.1 Salinarimonas sp.
AGGGATTCCCACAGCACGGCGGCGCGGTCCCAGGTCAGGGCCTCGCGCTGCAGGAGGGCGCCGACGTGGAGCGTGCGCCAGAGGGCGTCGTCCACGGCGAGGCGCGCGGCGTGGGCCATGAGCGCCGCGTCGGTGTCGGCGAGCAGGCCGTCGATGCCGTGGCGGACGCGCTCGGCGAGCGCGCCGATGCCCCGGGTGACGAGCGGCAGGCCCATGGCCTGGGCTTCCGCCGCGGCGAGGCAGAAGGTCTCGTCGGGGGCACCGGGATAGAGCATGGCCCGCGCCGTGGCGTAGGCGCCCGCCAGGGCCGCCTGGTCGGCGCGCGGATGGAAATGGAGGCCCGCGCCGGCGGCCTCGGCGTCGGAGAGGCCCATCTCGGCGGCGGCGGTGCCGAAGACGTGGAGCTCGGCGCCCGCCGCCCGCAGGGCGGGCTCGGCGCGCCAGGCCCTGAGCGTGGGGGCCAGGCCCCGCTGGCGCTGCGAGGCGAAGACGAAGCGGCGCGTGCTCCCGTCCGAGGGCGGGGCGGTGCGGAAGGCCGCGCCGACCCCGTGCGGGACGACGACGCGCCGGGCGAAAGGCAGGAGCCGGCTCATGGCCTGCGCGGCCTGCGTGCCCACGAAGACGGCATCGGGGCGCAGCCGCAGGATCGGCACGAGCCAGCCCCGCCGCGCCGCCTTCTCGATCGCCATCGGGTTGTGCAGCCACAGGACCCGGCGCGCCCCGGCGGGCGCGGCGAGGAGCGGCCGCGGATCGTTGCTGGAGGCCACGAGATCGGCCCCGTGATTGCGCGCGTCGTCGAGGGCGACGTTGAGGACGCCGTCGACATCCTGCGGACCGCCCTCCCGGCGGGTCGCCACCACCACCCGGTGGCCCCGCGCCGAGAGCGCGTGGGCCAGCTCGATCGTCGCGGTCTCGATGCCGCCGATGGCGCCCCGCCCCCGGTCCGCGAGGGTGAAGCGGGTGCGGGTGGGGCAGACGAAGGTGATGCGCGCCATCCGGGGGCGCTCCTCAGGTTGACTCGGCTGCCGCGCCCGTGACACGGGTGGCGCCGGTCGGGGCAGCGGGCGGGGCGGATCGTGGCGCGCGGTCGGGCACGGTGGAAGCGTTACGTCGATCCCAAGACCTACCTGACCCGGGCGATGGTGGGGCTCGAGACGGCGGCGCCCGGAATCGCCGGCGCGCTGGGCTACTACTCGATCCTGCGCCCGCCGTCACGGCTGGAGCGGCTCGCCGAGATCTCGATCGCCTCCCCCGCGGCCGATCCGCCCTACGCGGCGGCCTACCGCACGCTCACAATCGCCAATGTCGACACGCCCACGGGGCAGCTCGGCCATCCGGGCCACGCGGACCTGGCGCCGGGGACCCCGTCGCTCGGGCCCCTGCGGCCCCTGGAGACGCGGCTGTTCGCGGGCGTCGTCCCGGACGTCGTGGTGCCGGGCCACACCCTGATGCCGGCGGACGGGCGCACGGGGCGGCTGCTCTCGGCCTATATGAGCGGCCACGTCAACTGGGGGCTGGCCTATCCGCAGCCGCCCCTGCGCACGGTGCGGCTGCCCGGCCTCGCCTGGGCGGTACCGCCGGTGCGCAACTATTTCCACCTGCTCATCGAGCACATCCTGCCGGCGCTGGACGCCCTGATCCGGGTGCCCGATCTCGCCCGCGGGGAGCCGGTGAGCGTGATCGTCTCGCAGCGGCTGCCGACCGTGGCCTATTTCGTGGAGCTGATGGGCGCGCTCGGCATCCCCGTCGAGATCGTGCGGGCGAGGCCCTTCACGGCCTATCGGCCCGAGCGCTACCTCTTCGCCAAGCCCATCAGCGCCACGGTGGAGCATTTCTACGCCTATACCCAGACCGTGGCGGCGCTGAGGGAGGCCGCCGCGCGGCGCGGCGACGCCCCGCCCCCGTCCGAGCGCCTCTACATCCCCCGCACCGGCACCCGCATCCGCCGGCTCGAGACGGAGGGCTCCTTGATGGCGGCCCTGGAGGCGCGGGGCTTCGCGCCTTTCGCCGCGAACTGGTCCAACATCGACCGGCAGGTCGCGACCTTCCTGGGCGCCCGCGAGATCGTCTCGGTGCACGGGGCGGCGCTCACCAACATCGTCTGGGCGGGGGCGGAGGCCCGCGTCGTGGAGATCTTCCCCGTCAACGCCCGCAAGACGACCTATCTCCACATGGCGGCGCTGCACGGCCAGGGCTACGCCCCCGTGATCGGCGGCCCGGAGGACGAGACGCAGAGCTTTTCCGCCCCCGTGGAATCCGTGCTGGAGGCGCTGCGATGAGCGGGCGCGTCGGCCCCGTGGCGATGGGCGAGGCCCGCGAGGTCCTGCGCCAGGCCGGGGCCCGCTTCACGGTCGCGACGCCGGGCCCCGGCTTCACCGACGTGACCGCGGCGGCGGCCGGGATCGTCGCGCGGTCGGGCATCGGCGAGGGGCTGCTGACGTTGTTCTGCCGCCACACCTCGGCGTCGCTGACGATCCAGGAGAACGCCGATCCGGACGTGCGCGCGGACCTGATGGCCGCCCTCGACCGGATCGCGCCGCGGGGCCATCCCTGGGCTCACGCCCTCGAGGGGCCGGACGACATGCCGGCCCATGTCCGGGCCATGCTGACGGGGGTGTCGCTCGCGGTGCCGGTGCTGGGCGGGCGCCTGGCGCTCGGGACCTGGCAGGGGATCTACCTCGTCGAGCACCGCGACCGGCCGCACGAGCGCGAGATCGTCGCCCATGTCCTGGGGCGTTGACGCCTCAGGCCAGGAGATCGAAGAGGATGCTGAGGCCGAGCGCGACCGCGGCCGCGTTGGCGAAGTAGAGCGCGTATTGCCGGCACACGCCCTGGAGCGCCATGCCGATCAGGCGCTGCGCCACGGCCTCCGGGGGACGGGCCCGCTCGTCCAGCATGAGCCAGACCTCGGTGCGCTTGTAGAAGCGATGGGGCGCCCGCTCGGCCTTGGCGATGAGCACGAAGGCGGCGATGAGACAGAAGATCCCGCCCGACTTGAGAGCCATGTCGGGCATTCCCGACAGACCGACCACGAAGCAGATGATGGCGAGCACCGCAAAGCCCGACCCGCGGGCGACCGACACTCGTGCGAAGCCTTCGATCTCGTGCATGACGCGCCCCTGACCTGGCCCGACGGCATTCTCGGCCGTCGGGCAAGCAGCTTGCCACCTGGATATGCGGATGCAACGGCGAGCCGGCGCGGAAGTTCGCTTCGACGGGCGCGAGGTGAGTTGCCGCACCTCGCCGTGATCAGCCGGCGGCGCGGGTGAGGGCCGGCAGGGCGAGCAGGAGCAGCCCCGCGAGCCAGATGCCGAGGGATATGGCGTCGGAGCGGGTGCGTCCCGTGACGCGCTCGAAGATCGCGGCGGGCACGCCCGCCAGGACGAGCGCCGTGGTCGAGACCAGCAGCGAGGTGAAGTAGAACAGGATCAGCGGCGAGCCCACGAAGAAGGCGGGCCCGAAGAACTTCACCAGGAGGAAGGCCGGGTCGAAATAGGGCGAGAAATGCATGCCGCACAGGAGCGACAGCCCCGCGATGCCCACGAGGAGGCCGTCCCGGCGGACGAGGTCCTCGCGCTGCTCCATCGTGTTCATCCTGCCACCGCGGGAACGAGGCCGTAGGCGCGCATCGTGAAGAACAGCAGCACCCGGGCGAGAAGGATCCAGACCACGGCGAAGAGCACCACGACCCGGTCCGGAACGAGGGTCGGGGTGACGAAGGCGACGGCGTTGACGATGGGGTTCGTCACCTGAGCGAAGACCCGCCAGATCACCTTGTCGGTGCCGGGCTCGAAGACCAGGGAGAGCAGGAAGCGGCCGATCAGGGTGTACATGATCGCCGCGAGGACGAGGTTGGGCGCCTGATAGATCCAGAAGCCGGGCGTGTCGGCCATGGGTTTCCTCCCGTCGAGGTCTGCCGCCTCGATCCGAGCGTGCCTGAAAAAAGGGGCGGGAAGCAAGCCTCCCGCCCCAAGGTGGAGCCTGTCGCGAGACCTCGCGTCAGGCGGTCTTCTCCTCCATGAGCGCCCGGCCCTTGGGCTGGCGGATCTCGTCGATGAAGTCCTGCATCTCCTTGGAGGGAGCGGGGGTCACGAGCGAGACGAGGATCATGGTGAGGAACCCGGCGGGCAGGCCGAACAGCGCCGCCGAGATGTTGTTGACGTTGAACCAGCCCACCTTCGAGGCGATGCCGGCCAGCGTGTCGGCGTTCGGGTTGGCGAGCGCCGCCGCCATGTCGGCGACGATGGGCGCGCCGGTCATGGGGTTGAGCAGCGACGTCATTCCCAGGTAGTTCACGCCGAAGGACGGGTAGTAGCGCGACACGACGAGGTAGAGGAGCGTCACCCCGAAGCCGACCGCCATGCCGGCGACCGCGCCCGCGGAGCTCGTGCGCTTCCACCAGATGCCCAGCACCAGCGCCGGGAACAGGCCGCCCGCCGCGAGCGAGAACGCCCACGCCACCATCGCGACGATGTCCGCCGGACGCTGCGCCGCGACATAGGCGGCGATGAGCGCCACGCCGACGAGCAGGACCCGGGCGATGATCAGGCGACGCTCGGTCGACGCGTCCTTGTTGACCATCTTGTAGTAGACGTCGTGCGAGAGCGCGTTGGCGATGGCGAGCAGGAGCCCGTCGGCGGTGGAGAGCGCGGCGGCGAGGCCGCCCGCCGCCACGAGGCCGGCGACGACGTAAGGCAGGCCCGCGATCTCGGGCGTCGAGATCACGATCGCGTCGTTGTCGATGCGAAGGTCCCCGAAACGCAGGACGCCCGCATGGCCCGCGATGGCCCGGCAGGCCTCGGCCACGGCCTCAGGCGACGCCGCCGCCTTGCCGCAGATCGAGACGAGCCCGACCTTGCCGTAGGAGTAGATCCAGCCCGGCAGCGAGGCGATGTTCTGCCCGATGACGTCGCGGAACACCTCGAGCTTCGCGAACGCCGCGTAGGCCGGCGCCGTGAAGTAGAGGATGAAGATGAACAGCAGCGTCCAGGCGACCGAGGTGCGGGCCTCGCGCACGCTGGGCGTCGTGAAGTAGCGCATCAGCACGTGCGGGAGCGCCGCGGTGCCGACCATGAGGCAGAGGATGAGCCCGAAATAGTTGAGCGGGCTATAGTTGAGGAAGGGCTGGACGTGCGGCTTGATCTGCGCCGCGGTCGCGAGGCCCTGGGCGACCATCTGCTGCTCGCGCACCGCGATCTCCTGCAGCACCTGGCCGTAGGTGAGCTGCGGCAGGGGCAGGCCGTAGCGCTGCGCCGAGAGGATCACGACGGGGACGAGATAGGCGACGATGAGCACGATGTACTGGGCCACCTGCGTCCAGGTCACGGCGCGCATGCCGCCGAGCATGGAGCAGACCAGGATGCCGACGAGGCCCACGAACACCGCGATCTCGAAGGACATGCCGAGAAGCCGCGCGCCGATGAGGCCCGTGCCGACGATCTGCGCCACCACGTAGGTGAAGGAGCAGCTCATCAGGACGATGATGCCCATGATGCGCGCGCCGTTGCCGCCGAAGCGGAAGGCGAGGAAGTCCGGCACCGTGTAGCAGCCGAACTTGCGCAGGTACGGCGCGATGAGGGTGGCCACGAGCACGTAGCCGCCGGTCCAGCCGAGGATGAAGGCCAGCCCGTCATAGCCCAGCGCGTAGAGCGTGCCGGCCATGCCGATGAAGGAGGCCGCCGACATCCAGTCCGCCGCCGTCGCCATGCCGTTGTAGAACGCCGGCACCTTGCGGCCCGCCACGTAGTACTCCGACACCTGCATGGTGCGGGACATGATGCCGATCATCGCGTAGACGCCGATCGTGAAGATCACGAACAGGTAGCCGATGATGTTGTTGGGCACGCCGACCTGCTCCAGGACGGCGAGGAAGAGCACGAAGCCGAGGAAGCCGCCCGTGTAGAGGGCGTAGACCCGGCCGAGATTGTTGGTGAAGTCGCTGCCGCCCGATGCGGCGTTGGGGGTCGCCATGATCGCTCTCCTCAGTCTTCTTCCGCGAAGCCGTACTTGCGGTCGACCTTGTCCTGCGCCCCGGCGAACCAGAACAGCATGATGACGAAGGCGATCAGCGAGCCCTGCGCGGCCATGTAGAAGCCGAGCGGGAATCCGAGGATCACGACCTTGTTCAGCGCGGCGCCGAACATGTGGACGATGAAGCTGAAGAACAGCCAGAGACCGACCATGATGTATGTCAGCCTCTGGGTGTCGGCCCAGTGGGCCTCCACGTTACCTTTCTGCATAGGCGTGCACTCCCGAGAGACGGGTCCCCTCGACATGCGCCCGCGGCCAAGCCGCTTCTGGTGGCGGCCTATCGAGTGCCCGGAGCGCATGTGAACCCGGCGCGCACTATGCCTTAGCCATAGTCCGTTGGGATCATAGCCCTTAGTCGTATGCCCCCGAATTTCTACTGTGACGACACGTGGTTAGCGACGCGGCATCAGGAGCTTTGCTAGCTTGCGGGCCTGCCTTCGAAACGGGCACAATCGCGGCGCCGGACGGGGCGGTTGCCGCGAAAGACAGATCACAAGACCGGCCAGGCGTGAGGAGTAGGGACGTGGCCCAGGAGACGATCCCGGTCGAGGGGGGCTCGACGATCATCATCGCGGACGATCACCCGCTGTTTCGGGGAGCGCTGCGCGGGGCGATCGAGCCGGTTCTGGGCGACGCGGCCGTGATCGAGGCGGGCAGCCTGGAGGAGCTCGCCGAGAAGCTCGGGCGCGGCGGAGACGCGGACCTCATCCTCCTGGACCTCAACATGCCCGGCGTGCAGGGCTTCTCGGGGCTCCTGTTCCTGCGGGCGCAGCATCCCCACGTGCCCGTGGTGATCGTGTCGGCCACCGAGGATCCGATCGTGATCCGCCGCGCGATGGAGTTCGGCGCCTCGGGCTTCATCCCCAAGACGCTGCCCACCGAGCGGATCGGCGACGCGATCCGGACGGTGCTCGCCGGCGGGGCCTGGGTGCCGGCCGAGATCGACATGAGCGCGTCGGAGGACCGCGAGGCCGCCGACCTCGTGCGGCGGCTGGCCACCCTCACGCCCCAGCAGGTGCGCGTCCTGATGATGCTGTCCGAGGGCCTCCTCAACAAGCAGATCGCCTACGAGCTCTCGGTGTCGGAGGCGACCGTGAAGGCCCATGTCTCGGCGATCCTTCAGAAGCTGGGGGTCGAGAGCCGGACGCAGGCCGTGATCGCGGCCTCCAAGATCGGCGCGACGCAGAAGCCTCCCCCGGCGGGCGCCGCCGCCGAGTAGCGCCGGAACCCGGCGGGCTGCCCGGCGCTTGTCGCGCCATGATCCATGTGACGCTGCTGGGCGACTCCATCTTCGACAACGCGGCCTATGTGCGGGGCGGGCCCGACGTGGTGCGCCAGTTGCGGGGTGCCCTGCCGCCGGGATCCCAGGCGAGCCTGCGGGCGATCGACGGGGACGTGACCCGCGGGGTCGCGCGCCAGCTCGAGCGGGTGCCCGACGAATCCACGCATCTCGCGGTCAGCGTGGGCGGCAACGACGCCCTGCGCCATATGGCGACCTTCGCGGAGCGCGCGGGAAGCGTCGGCGAGGCGATGACCCGGGTGGGCGCGATCACGGCAGGCTTCGAGCGCGACTACGCGGCCATGATCGAGGCGGTGGCCGCGCGGCGCCTGCCGACGGTGCTCTGCACGATCTACGACCCCCGCTTTCCCGACCCCGTCCAGCGCCGGCTCGCCATCCTGGGGCTGGCCCTGTTCAACGGCGCGATCCTGCGGCTCGCCGCGGCGCGGGGTTGGCCCGTCATCGACCTTCGTCTCGTCTGCGACCGGGACGAGGATTTCGCCAACCCGATCGAGCCCTCGAGCGCGGGCGGAGCCAAGATCGCCGCGGCGATCGCCCGGGTCGTGGCCGAGCACGATTTCGCGGGCGGGCGAACCACGATCTTCGCGCGCTGAACGGCCAAGCTCTACTTCGCCCGCGACGCCGGAAGCTTAGGCGCCGTCGAGATATTCTTGTCGCGGGATCGCAGGCCGTGGGAACTGCGCAGAACGCTTGTCGTTAGAAGCACGACCTTGCGATGCGCGGCGACGCTTCATGCCGCGCGGGTCGACCATCCGCGGCCGTGAAGCCGCCGCTGCAAAGGAGCCGTCGATGAAGAAGCAGATCGCCCTGGCCGCCGTCCTCGCGGCCCTCGCCTCCCCCGCCCTCGCCCAGGCGCCGATGATGGCCCCCGCGCCGATGGCCATGCCGCTCACGGCCACGACCTATCGCACGATGGCGCTGGTGTCCGACTCCTTCGAGATCCAGTCGAGCCGTCTCGCCATGGAGCGCTCGCGCAATCCGCGGGTGCGCAGCCATGCCCGGATGATGATCGAGCATCACGCCATGACCACCCGCATGCTGCTGCCGGCGGCCCGCGTGGGCGCGGTCGGCGGCACGGGCTCGGGCGCCCTCGTCGGCGCGGGCGTCGGCGCTCTGGTGGCCGGCCCGGTGGGCGCGGTGGTCGGCGCGGGCGTCGGCGCGGCCACGGGCACGGCGGCGGACGCCACCGGCTCGGTGGCGACGGGCTCGGCCCCGATCGTCGTGGCCCAGCTCGACGCGCGCCACGCCGCCATGCTGTCCCAGCTCCAGGGCCTGCAGGGCCCCTCCTTCGACGCGGCCTATGGGCAGATGCAGTTCATGAGCCACCAGGAGGCCCTGGCCCTGCACGTCGCCTATGCCCAGAGCGGCGACGATCCGACCCTGCGCTCCTTCGCGGCCCAGACGGCGCCGATCGTCGAGCAGCACCTCGCGATGTCGACCCGCCTGCCGGGCGTGCGCAACCGCTAAGGCCCGCGCAAGCGGGAGCGAGACGGCGGGCCTTGCGGCCCGCCGTTTTCGTTCGCGCGCCCTCCCCTCTCCGTTGGGGGAGGAGTCGGAGGCGAGGGCCGAGATGTCGGCCCTCGCCGCGACGATCATGGAGAGCAGCGCGAGCGGCGCCCGCGCGAGGGCGGTGCCGCCCTCGCCGATGGTCATCCGCCTGCCCGGAGCGGTCGGGATCGTGCCTGGCGAAGCCATGGCCTTCGACGGGAGCGGCGCCTGGGGACGTGGCCGGGCGGCCCCCCTCGTCCGCCGGGGGAGCCGCAGCCTCCCCGACGGGGATCAAGGATCGGGAGATGTAGGGCCGCTCTTTCCCGCCGCCTCCACGGCGGCGCGGAAGCGCGCGCCGGCCTGGTCGGCGGGCCAGGGAGCGAGGAGCGCGTCGACGCTGGAGGGCAGCGGCTCGGGGCGGCCGAAGAAGGTGAGCGCCTCCTCCCGGGCGAAGCCGGCGAGCCGCGTGGCCTCGAGGAAGGCCGCGATCCGGTCGCAGCGCTTGACGAACCGCGCTTCCGCCGCGGCGGGCGCGGGCGAGAGGCCGAAGCGCAGGCGTATGGCGGCGAGCAGGCGCGCCTCCGTCTCCTTGTAGGCGTCGCCGATCACCGCCTTGAAGGGGGAGATCACGTCGCCGATCACGTATTCGGGGGCGTCGTGGAGGAGGAGGCCGAGCCGCTCGCGGGGGGCGAGATCGGGCCGCAGATGGGCCCCGACCGCCTCCACGAGCAGCGAATGCTGCGCCACCGAGTAGGCGTGCGGCCCCCGCGTCTGCCCGTTCCAGCGCGCGACGCGGGCGAGCCCGTGGGCGATGTCGTCGAGCTCCACGTCCAGGGGCGACGGGTCCAGGAGGTCGAGGCGGCGGCCCGACAGCATGCGCTGCCAGGCCCGGGGCGGTTTGTCGGCGCGGGGCATGCCCCGCTCTACGCCGCTCCGGCGCCGCCGATCAAGCGCTCCCGGACGCCACCTCGGCCTCGACCTCCGCCGCCTCGAGCGTGTAGCGGCGCGAGCAGAACTCGCAGGTGACGCCGATGCGCCCGTCGTCGCCCACCATGGCGGCGCGGTCGTCCGCCGAGAAGCGGCGCATCATGGCGATGATGCGCTCGCGCGAGCAGCGGCAGGCCTCCCGCAGGTCCTGCGCCTCGAACACCCGCACCCCGCGCTCGTGGAAGAGCCGGTAGAGCAGGCGCTCGCTCGCCACGCCGGGATCGATGAGCTCGTGGTCCTCGACCGTGTCGACGAGGGAGCGGGCCTCGACCCAGGCGTCGTCCTCAGGGTCATCGCGGGCGACATGCCCCGCCGGCGCGTCGCCGGGATCGAGGTCGGCCTGGCGCATGCGGTCGGGGGAGGTCGGCAGGAACTGCACCATGAGGCCGCCGGCCCGGTAGCCGTGGGCGCCGCCGCCGAACTGCTCGGCGACCGCCAGCCGCACCCGGGTCGGGATCTGCTCCGACTGGCGGAAATATTGGTGCGCCGCCTCCTCCAGGCCCTGGCCCTCCAGCGGCACGACGCCCTGGTAGCTGCTCATCTCGGGCCCCTGGTCGATGGTGAGCGCGAGATGCCCGTGCCCCAGGAGGTCGCCCGGACGCGCCGAGGCGCCCGCCGCCGCCACGCGCTCCGCGTCGAAGCGGGCGAAGGCGCGCAGCCGATCGGGGGCGTCGTAGTCGACGACGAGGAGATCGATGGGCCCGTCGGTCTTGGTCTGGAGCTGGAAGCGGCCCTCGAACTTCAGCGAGGAGCCCAAAAGCGCGGTCAGCGCCGCCGCCTCGCCGATGACGCGCGCGACCGCGTCGGGATAGCCGTGGCGGGCGATGAGGGCGTCGATGGCGGGGCCGAGGCGCACGGCGCGCCCGCGCACGTCCAGGGCTTCGACCGCGAAGGGCAGGACGGCGTCGTCCCGCCCCTCCATTCCGGGGAGGTTCATGATCCGATGGCTCCAGGGCGCCGCGGCGCGAGCCGTGATCGGGTCAGGCTCGGCGACCGGCTTGTGTGTGGGTCACCCGACGGCTCCCAGGCACCAGGCCAGGATGCCCTTTTGCGCGTGCAGACGGTTCTCGGCCTCGTCGAAGACGACCGATTGCGGCCCGTCCATCACCTCGTCGGTGACCTCCTCGCCGCGATGGGCGGGAAGGCAGTGCATGAAGATCGCGTCGGGTTTCGCCGCTGCCATCAAGGTGGGGTTGACCTGGTACGGCTTCAAGAGATTGTGCCGGCGGCCCTCGTCCTCGTCGCCCATCGACACCCAGCAATCGGTCACGACCGCGTCGGCCCCCGCCACCGCCTCGTGAGGGTCGCTGGTGAGATGGACGCGCGCGCCCTCGCGCCGCGCCCAGTCGAGCACGTCGCGGCGGGGCGACAGCTCGGCCGGGTTGGCGATCGCGAGCTCGAAGTCGAAACGCTGCGCCGCGTGGATCCAGGAGGCCAGCACGTTGTTGGCGTCCCCGGTCCAGGCGACCTTGGCGCCGCGGATCGGCCCGCGATGCTCCTCGAAGGTGAGGACGTCGGCCATGATCTGGCAGGGATGCGAGAGCTTCGTGAGGCCGTTGATCACGGGCACGGTGGCGTGCTCCGCGAGCTCGCGCATCATCTCGTGGTCGAGGATGCGGATCATGATCGCGTCGACGTAGCGCGATAGGACGCGGGCGGTGTCCGCGATGGTCTCGCCGCGGCCGAGCTGCATCTCGGCCCCCGTGAGCATGATGGTCTCGCCGCCCAGCTCCCGCATGCCGACGTCGAAGGACACGCGGGTGCGGGTCGAGGGCTTGTCGAACACCATGGCGAGCATCTTGCCGGCGAGCGGCCGCTCGCGCGCCGGCTCGCCCTTGCGCCGCCCGGCCTTGATGGCGGCGCTCGCCGCGAGCACGCGGCGCAGCTCGTCGCCCGAGAAGTCGGTGAGGTCGAGGAAGTGC
>DASPJU010000509.1:0-2747 GCA_035628475.1 Salinarimonas sp.
TGATCGAAGTTTCACGCAGCTACACCCAGGTCGCCAGCCTCCTGCAGCAAAGCGCCGACCTGCGCCGTAGCGCCATTGAACGTCTCGCCGAAGTGCCGGCGTAAGGCAAAGGATCGGAGTAACCCATGCGCGCACTTCACACCGCAGCGACCGGAATGATGGCCCAGGAGCTCAACGTCCAGGTCATCTCCAACAACATCGCCAACCTGCGGACCACGGGCTACAAGCGCCAGCAGCCCCATTTCCAGGACCTGCTCTACCAGACCCTGCGCCGCTCGGGCGCGGCGACCTCCGACCAGGGCACGCAGGTGCCGGCGGGCGTCGAGGTCGGCTCGGGCGTGAAGGTGGTCTCGACCGCCCGCGTCATGACCCAGGGCAACCTCACCCAGACCGAGAAGGACTACGACCTCGCCGTGCGCGGCGAGGGCCTGTTCCGGGTCCGCATGCCGGACGGACGCACGGCCTATACCCGCGACGGCGGCTTCAACCTCGACGCCCAGGGGCAGGTCGTCACCAAGGAGGGCTACCTCGTCGAGCCCGGCCTTACGGTGCCGCAGAACGCCACCAAGGTGACGATCAGCCCGCTCGGCCTCGCCCAGTACGTGGCGCCCGGCGCCACCCAGCCGACCGATGTCGGCCAGATCCAGCTCGCCCGCTTCGTCAACAAGGCGGGGCTCGAGTCCATCGGCGACAACCTCTTCGTCGAGACCGCGGCCTCGGGGCCCGCCATCGACGGCAATCCCGGCTCGGAAGGCTTCGGCAACCTGCAGCAGGGCTTCCTCGAGGAGGCGAACGTCAACGCCGTGACGGAGATCTCCACCCTCATCGCGGCGCAGCGCGCCTACGAGATGAACGCCCGCATCGTCACGGCGGCCGACCAGATGCTCTCCGCTACCACGCAGATGTTCCGGGGCTGACCGCCATGCTGTCCGAGACCTCCCTTCCGGCCTTGCGCCGCTCGCGGCCGGCCCGGCGCCTCCTCACCGGCGGCGTCCTGGTGCGGGTCGCGCTTGCCACGGCGCTCGTCTGCCTCGCGGCCGTGCCGGTGCTGGCCGGCGAGCCGAGCCTGCGCCCCCAGGTCACGGCGCGCGCGGATATCCTCACGCTGGCCGACCTCGTCGAGGGCGTGCCGGATGCGGTCGCCGCCACGCCGCTCTTTCGCGCCCCGTCCGTGGGCGAGAGCGGCACGATCCAGGCGGCCCGCATCGTCGAGGCGGCGGCCCGTCACGGGGTGCGGCTGGCGAGCGCCGACATCGCCCAGGTGGTCGTGAGCCGGGCCGGCCGGCGGGTCGACGTCGCCGAGATCGAGGGCGCCCTGAAGGCGGGCCTGGCGCTGCGCCACGGTGTGGACGCCAGCTCCACGACGATCGTGCTCGACGGCGCGCTCCCCGCGCTCGGCCCCGTGGCGGACGACGCCGCGCTCGTCGCCGAGGACGTCACCTTCGACCCGCGCACGCGCCGCTTCACGGCGCGCCTGGCGCTCGGCGGCGCGCAGTCGCGCCCGCTGTTGCGGGTCGCGGGCCAGGCGGTCGAGATGGTGGAGGTCCAGGTCCTGAGCCGCGCCTTCAACCGCGGCGAGACCGTGCAGGCCGCCGACGCGACGAGCGAGCGCCGTCCCAAGGCGTCGGTGCCGGGCGACGCGCTCCTCGACGCGGGCGACCTCGCGGGCCGCACGGCACGCCGCTCGCTCGCCGCCGGCGCGGTGCTGCGCACGGGCGACCTCCAGCGTCCCGAGTTGGTCGGGCGCGGCGAGATCGTCACCATCGTCTACGAGATTCCGGGGATGAGCCTGACGCTCCGCGGCCGTGCCAGCGAGGCCGGCGCGCAAGGCGACGTGATCTCCGTCGTCAACCCCCAATCCAAGCGCACGCTCCAGGCCACCGTCGTGGCCCAGGGCAAGGTCGCGGTCCAGCCCGCCGCGCCCGGCCCCCTCGCCCAGCGCCCCTGATCGATCCGAGATCCCCATGACCCCGTCCCGCCTCGCCCTCCTCGTCGCCGTCGCCGGCTCGCTCGGCGCCTGCGCCGCCACCGACCGTCTCTCCCAGGTCGGTCGCGCCCCCACGCTCTCGGCCATCGAGGACCCCACCGCCCAGCCGGGCTACAAGCCCGTGCGGCTGCCCATGCCGGATCCCCAGCCGGCCTCCTTCGCGTCCAACTCCCTCTGGCGCCAGGGTTCGCGCGCCTTCTTCAAGGACCAGCGCGCCCGCCAGGTGGGCGACCTCGTCACGGTGCGGGTGCGGGTGACCGACCGGGCGCAGTTCGACAACCAGAGCCAGCGCACGCGCAAGAACGGCGAGGACATGGGGGTGGGCAACTTCCTCGGCTTCGAGGGCGAGCTCGGCAAGGTGCTCCCGGACGGGGTCGACGCCTCGGCGCTGGTCAAGGCGCAGTCGAACTCGTCGAGCGCGGGCGCGGGCTCGACCCGGCGCTCCGAGCAGCTCGCCACCAACGTCGCAGCCGTGATCACCCAGATCCTGCCCAACGGCAACATGGTGCTGGAGGGCAAGCAGGAGATCCGCGTCAACTTCGAGGTCCGCGAGCTCATCGTCGCGGGCATCGTCCGCCCGGAGGACATCGAGTCCGACAACACGATCGATTCCACCAAGATCGCCCAGGCCCGCATCGCCTATGGCGGGCGCGGCCAGATCACCGACGTGCAGCAGCCCCGCTACGGCCAGCAGGTGCTCGACATCATCCTGCCCTGGTGATGTATCTATCGGCTGTCATCCCTGCCCAGGCGCGCAGCG
>DASPJU010000510.1:0-8711 GCA_035628475.1 Salinarimonas sp.
GCGCGCGCCGTGGACGTCTCGGTGGATTTCGGCGCCACTTGGCGTCCCGCGGCCCTGCAGCCGGTGCGCAACCGCTTCGACTGGCACCGCTGGACGGCCGAGGTCCCGCTGCCCTCGGACGGCTATTACGAGATCTGGGCGCGGGCGACCGACAGCGAGGGCCGGATGCAGCCCCACATCGCCGGCGGCTGGAACCCGCAAGGCTACGGCGCCAATCCCATGCACCGCGTCGCGATCCTGGTGGGCTGAGGCCGATGCTCAGGATGCCGCTTGCCGCCGCGCTCCTCGTCGCGGGCCTGTCCGGGCCCGCGACGGCGCAGACCGCGGGACCGTTCACGCCCCGGGACGAGAGCGTCGAGGCGCTGCCGGAGGGGCCCGGCCGGGAGGAGACCTTCGGCCTGTGCGCGGCCTGCCACGCCTACCGGCTGGTGTCGAACCAAGGCATGACCCGCTCGCAATGGGACGACACGCTCGTCCTCATGACGAGCCGGCACAACATGCCCGACATCCAGGGCGCCGACCGCGACCTGATCCTCGATTATCTCGCGACCCACCACCCGCCGCGCACGCAGGGGCGCGGCGGGTGGAAGAACCCCTTCGCGCCGCAATGACGCACGAGGCGGGGCTCCCGCTCCGCCTCCCCCGCCGCCTGGCCGCCTGGCCGCCTGGCCGCCTGCGGCCCTAAGACCTTTCCCCTGCGTGGTCTGCCGCATTGATGCGCGCGCGGAACGCCTCTACATCCGGCGGCATGTGGACGAAACTCGCCAATCCGAGCGTCTTCCTGCGCTGGTCGGGCGCGGCCCTGCCGTGGCTCGTCGCGTTGACGCTGGGCCTGCTCGCGGTGGGGCTCTACAAGAGCTTGCTTCTGGCGCCGGCCGACTACCAGCAGGGCGAGACGGTCCGGATCATGTTCATCCACGTCCCCGCGGCGTGGCTCGCCCTGTTCTTCTATTCCACCATGGCGGCCTCGGCGATCGGGACGCTCGTGTGGCGCCATCCGCTGGCCGACGTGTCGCAGAGGGCCGCCGCCCCCATCGGCGCCGCCTTCACGCTCGCGTGCCTCGTCACGGGAGCGCTGTGGGGCAAGCCCATGTGGGGCACCTATTGGGTCTGGGACGCGCGGCTCACCTCGGTCCTGGTGCTCTTCCTCATGTATTGCGGCGTGCTGGCGCTGTGGCGCACCATCGAGGACCCGAGCCGGGCGGCGCGGGCCGTGTCGATCCTGACGCTCGTGGGCTTCGTCAACGTGCCGATCGTGAAGTTCTCCGTCGACTGGTGGAACACGCTGCACCAACCGGCCTCGGTCTTCCGCCTCGACGGACCCACCATCCACCCCTCGATGCTCCATCCGCTCCTCGTCATGGCGGTCGCCTTCACGCTGCTCGCGGTGACGCTGCACCTGCAGCGCATGCGCACCGAGATCCTGCGCCGGCGGGTGCGCACGCTGACCATCCTAGAGGCCGAGCGGCTCGACCGCCGCGCCGCGGCCTGAGGAGCACCATGATGCTCGGACCCCACGGCGCCTTCATCCTCGCCTCCTACGCCGCGATGGCGCTCATCGTCGGCGGCCTGATCGTCGCCTCGATCCTGGATCACCGGGCGCAGCTTCGCGCGCTCGCCGATCTGGAGGGCCGGGGCGTGCGCCGGCGCGGGGGAGACGAGGCATGAGCGGGGAGGCCGCCCACGAGGCCGCGCCGCGCCGGACCCTGCGGGCGCTGACGCTCCTGCCGGTCCTGATCTTCGCGGGGCTCGCGGTCCTGTTCCTCGTGCGCCTCTTCGCGGGCGATCCCTCGAAGGTGCCCTCGGCCCTCATCGGCCGCCCGGTCCCGGCCTTCTCCCTGCCGCCGCTCCCGGGGCTCGTCGAGGCCGGCACGCCCGTCCCGGGCCTCTCGGGCGAGGACCTGAAGGGGCGGGTCACCGTGGTGAACGTCTGGGCCTCCTGGTGCGCCCCCTGCCGGCAGGAGCACCCCGCCCTGATGGAGCTCGCCCGGGAGCCGGGCCTGCGGGTGGTGGGCATCAACTACAAGGACCAGGCCGAGAACGCCCGCCGCTTCCTGGGGGGCCTGGGCAATCCGTTCAGCGCGGTGGGCACCGACGCCAACGGGCGCGCCGCCATCGATTGGGGGGTCTACGGCGTACCCGAGACCTTCGTGGTCGGCCCCGACGGCCGGATCCGCCACAAGCATATCGGGCCCCTCATGCCCGAGCAGCTGCCCGCCTTCCGCGAGAAGCTGCGCGAGGCGGCGCGCTAGGCTTCTCGGCGCAGCCGCGCCGCGACCTCGCTCGCCGCCCGCTCCCCCTCGACCCAGGCGCCGCCGACCGTGCCCCATTGCGGGCGCGACAGCGCCTCGCCCGCGAACCACAGGCGGTCGGCGACGGGCGCCTTGAGATCGTCGCGGATCGGGAAGCGGCCCGGCGGCACCACGGCCCAGGAATTGCGGCTCCAGGGATCCTCCCGCCAGGTCGAGACCGCGGGGATCGCCAGATCGCGCAAGGCCCGATGCCCGAAGCGCTCCGCCAGGACCGCCCGGGCGAGACGGCGCGCGGCGTCGGGCCCGCGCCCGTCGAGGCGGTCGCGCATGGGCTGGTCGAGCTCGAAATAGTGGAAGGGCGTGCCGTCGAGCCGGGTCAGCATGCCGGCGGGCTTGCCGCGCCCGCCCGCGAAGGAGGCGATGCGGTCGGCGCCGCGGAACGGCGCGCCGGGCCAGTGCAGCACCACGTGCTCGTAGGTGCCCGGCGCGAAGCCGGCGATCGCCTCCTCGACCGCCGGCGGCAGGCCCGGATCGAACCGCAGGCCCCCGGCCTGGAGCACCGCCATCGGGGCCGTCACGATCGCGGCGCGGGCGGGGATCGTCCCGAAGGCGCCCAGCGCCCGCACCCCCGGCCCCGACCAGTCGAGCCGCTCGACCGGCGCGCCGAGCCGGATCGGCAGGCCCCGGGCGAGCCGGGCGAGATAGGCGCCGTAGCCGCCCGCGACGAAGTGGTTGTCCTCGTATTCGAGGCTGGGGAAGTCGCGGGCGCTCACCTGCGTGAGGGGCCGCCCGCAGACGAGGCCGTGCACCGTCGCGACGGGCTCGCGCCAGGGGCCGAGCAGCGGGAGATAGGCCGCGGCCGGGCGATCCACGGCGTCGCCCGCATGGTGCGTCAGCGCCCGATCGGCCCGGTCGTAGGCCCGTCCCAGGGCGGCCCCCTGCGCGGGCGTGGCCATGCGCCGTCCGACCACGAGGTGTGATTCCTGCGGCGCCCGGCGCAGGGGCTCCCCGCGCGCCGCGCCCAGCGCCACGAGGGGGTTGATTGGGCCCGCATGGAGCCAGTGCGCGCCGAGATCGACCGGGTGGCCGCGGATCGCCCGCGTGACCGCGCGCCCGCCGACCCGCTCGCGCGCCTCCAGCACCGCGACGGCCAGGCCCGCGGCGAGGAGCGCCCGCGCCGCCGCGATCCCCGCGGCTCCCGCCCCGATCACGAGCACGTCGGGGTTCGCGGGCGGGGACGCGAGGGGCACGGTCATCGGATCGGTCATGCGGGCTCCGGGTCGGGGCGGCGCGCCCCTTGCGCCGGGGCGCGGAGCGGCTCATGTCCTGGGGCGTTCGTCAACGGGGAACCCCCATGCTCGTTCAGGCCGCCTTCGCGGCATGGCGCCAGGTCTTCTCGCCCGCCTTCCGCGCCATCCTGTGGAAGTCCCTCGCCCTCACGGTGGGGCTGCTGGCCCTGGTCTGGTTCGGGCTCACCCGGCTCCTGTCCTGGTGGTTCCAAGGCCGCGACCTGAGCGCGTCCTATCCCGTCCTCGACACGGTCGCGGTGTTCCTGGCCGGGGCGGGGCTCCTGGTGGGGCTGGCCTTCCTGCTGCCGGCGATCTCGGCATTGGTGGCGGGCTTCTTCCTCGACGACGCGGCCGAGATCGTCGAGCGCAGCGACTTCCCCGGCCAGGCGCCGGGCCGGGCCATGGACTGGGGCGCCTCTCTCCTCACGGGCCTGCGCTTCGCGGGCCTGTCGCTCGTGTTCAACCTGGCGGCGCTGATGCTGATCTTCATCCCCGTGGTGAACGTGATCGCCTTCTTCTCGGTCAACGCCTACCTCCTCGGGCGCGAATATTTCGAGCTCGCCGCCGCCCGCTTCCGCCCGGCTCCCGAGGCGGCGGCCATGCGCCGCTATCACGCGCGCACGGCGTGGCTCGCCGGCGCCATGATGGCGGGCCTGCTCCTCGTGCCGGTCGCGAACCTGCTCACCCCTCTCTTCGGCATCGCCCTCATGGTGCACGTCCACAAGCGCCTCGCGTCCCGCGACCTGGAGCACGCCGAGCGGGCGCGGCTGGGGCGGTGACTTCGCCGAGTCCATCCGCCGCGCCCCAAGGGGTTGATCGCGCGGGCGAAAGCGGCGACAGTGCCCCCTGTTCCCGTTTCATTCCCTCGTCCGATGTCCGCAAGCTCCCTCCGGCTCGACCGCCGGCAATCGCCCGTGGCGGCCGACGTGCAGCGCGGCGTGCGCCGCCTCTTCGCGCAGCTCGGCCATGTCACGCTCCCTGAGTTCACCCTCGCCTCCGGGCGGCGCGCCGACGTGATCGCGCTCGCCGCCGACGGGGGCCTCACCATCGTCGAGATCAAGTCGAGCGTGGTCGATTTCCGCGCCGACCGGAAATGGCCCGACTATCGCGACTTCTGCGACCGGTTCTTCTTCGCGGTGCCCGAGGCGCTCCCGCGCGAGATCCTGCCGGAGGACACCGGCCTCATCGTCGCCGACGCCTTCGGGGCCGCCATCCTGCGCGAGGCCCCGGCCCACCCGCTCGCCGGCGCCCGCCGCAAGGCCGTGACCCTGCGCTTCGCCCACGCGGCGGCGGGCATCCTGCATAGCCTCGACGATCCGGGCGCCGTGGCGGACGGGCGGCTGTAGGAGCGCCCACTCCCGTACGCCCCGCCGGCTTTATTGCCGCCTGAGCATGCCGCCGTTGAAATAGAGGTATTCCGGCTCGGGCACGCCCGGCCTGACGGTGTAGGGGAAGGCGATCGCCGTCATGGGCTGCCCTCCCTCGGGCCGCAACGTGAGAGCCGTCCCGGACAGCTCGTAGGTCCCTTGATGCGTGCTGACGCCCGTCGAGGAACGGCCCGGCGCAGGCGGACTGATGCCGAGGAAGCCCCGCAGGCGGTAGCTCCCGTCGGGCGTCAGGGAGATCGTGAGGGATTGCGCGACGCCGCCGCCGCCGGAGCTCACCGCGAACTCGCCGCCGATCCGCGCGCCCTTCGCGAAGGGCTTCACGGGGCAGAACAGGCGAGCGTCCCAGCGGAAGCACCTGTCGCTGGGCTCGAACTCCGCTTCCTCGGTTCGGCCGTCGCTCCAGCGGATCGCCATCTGGCGGCCCTGCATCCGGTAGGTGCCCTTGGCCGCCGCGGGCGACTGGGTGAAATCGGGACCCGTCCCGGTCGGGGCGCGGGCGACCCCGCCACCGCGGAAATAGTAGACGTCCATCTCCAGCGAGCCGATCCAGGACCTGGTCATCAGGTAGAGCCCGTCCGCCGGCTGGGCCGCGGCGGGGGAGGCCGGCATGGCCATGAGGGCGAGAAGGCCCCAGGTCGGGAGCGGGAGACCTTTCATGGGCGGGATCCAACCTACGAGGGAGAACGCGCCGCGAGCCTGCCATGTCGGCCGGGCTTGTCCAGGGCGTCGTGGCGTCCGCCTCCGCGCGACGGGGGCTACAGGAGCCTTTCCATGAAGACGCTGAGCGGATCGGGCCCGTAGCCCGCGAACGGCCCGCGCTCGGCGAAGCCCGTCGCCCGATAGAGGCCGAGCGCCGCGTGATTCGCGATGCCGGTCTCCAGCCGCAGCACCCGCACGCCCTCCGCGCGGGCGACCCCGATCAACGCCTCCAACATCGCCCGGGACAGGCCCTGCCCGCGCGCGGCTGGCGCGACCCACATCCGCTTCACCTCGGCCCAGTCGCCGTGCAGCGCGAGCGCGCCCGTGCCGAGCGCCCGGCCGGCGCCGTCGCGGGCGACCAGGAAGCGGATAGGGGGCTCGCGTAGCGCCGCGAGCGGCAGGTGGTGGTTGCTCTCCGCCGGGTAGAGCGAGGCCGAGAAGGCCTCGCCCGCCTCGAGGAGCGCGATCACGTCGGGCTGGGCCGGATCCTCGCGGCGGATCGTGACGGCGAGGCGTGTATCGGAGCTGTCCATGCCCAAGAGCAGCAGGCTCGCCCCACCCTGTCGAGCCGAAAGAAAAGGCGCCGCGCGAGCGGCGCCTGGATCGTCCGGCAGACCTCGTCGGCTTGAGCGTTTTCGCGTGAGGTGGATCCGGCTCACGTGAAGACCCGAAGGGCAGCGACAGCAAAAACGCGACCACGGGAGAACGAGAGCCGATTCCGTTTCGACGGAAACGGCTCTAACGCGGCGCGCGCTTGGCGAGGATCCGCTGGAGGGTGCGGCGGTGCATGTTGAGGCGGCGCGCCGTCTCCGAGACGTTGCGGCTGCACAGCTCGTAGACGCGCTGGATATGCTCCCAACGCACCCGGTCCGCCGACATGGGGTTCTCCGGCGGGTCGGCGCGTCCGCCCTGGCGGGCGTTGAGGGCCGCGTCGATCTCGTCGGCGTCGGCGGGCTTGGCGAGATAGTCGAAGGCGCCGAGCTTCACGGCTGTCACCGCGGTGGCGATGTTGCCGTAGCCCGTGAGGATCACGCCCCGGGCCTCCGGGCGGCGTTCCTTGAGGCGCGTGATCACGTCGAGCCCGTTGCCGTCGCCCAGGCGCATGTCGATCACGGCATAGGCGGGCGCGTTCGCCTCGATGGCGGCGATCCCGTCGGCGACGCTCTCGGCGACCCGGACCGCGTAGCCGCGGCCCTCCATGGCACGGGCGAGGCGGGTCGAGAACGGGCGGTCGTCGTCGACGATCAGAAGGCTCCTGTCGCCTCCCTGAGCCGCCACGGCGGCCTGGCTGTCGATCATCGGTGGTCTCCTTGGCAAGCAGTCATCGCGATGGCGCCGCCCCGGTCCGCCGCCCTCGCCGATAGACGGGATATGGGGTGACATCCCCGATTTTTCATCGGCTTAAGCTCTCTTTTTCCCTCGCCTCGGGCTCGCGCCGGTCGAAGGCCTCGCGGGGCCAGACGACCCGCACGATCGCCCCCCGGTCAGGGGGCGCCGCGTTGGTCACCACGAGGCGAGCGCCCGAGCGCTCGATGAGGGTCTTGGCGATGAAGAGCCCCAGGCCGTGGCCCGAGGCCTCCTCCTCCGGCCCGCGCTTGTCGTGGCCCCGGGTGGTCACGTAGGGCTCGCCCAGGCGCAGCAGCACCTCCGGCGCGAAGCCCGGCCCGTCGTCGCGCACCTCGACGCTCACCTCCTGCGGGCTCCAGGCGAGCTCGATCTCCACCATGGCCTCGGCGAAGCCCACCGCGTTGTCGACGAGGTTGTCGAGGCCGTGGACGAGGCCCGGATTGCGCCGGCAGACGGGCTCCGGGCCCTCGCCCTCGGCGTCCATGCGGATCGGGGCGCCGAGATCCCGCAGGGGCGCCACCACCTCCTCAATCAGGTGGGTCAGCGTCATGGTCTCGAGGAAGGCGGCGCCGTCCTCCTCCTGGCCGAGCGAGGTGAGCTTGCCCAGGATGCCCCGGCAGCGCTCCACCTGCTCGCGCAGCAGGCGCATGTCGTCGGCGGTCTCGGGATCGTCCCCGGGCAGGCGGCGGGAGAGCTCCTTGACCACGAGGGCAATGGTGGCCAGCGGGGTGCCCAGCTCGTGGGCCGCGGCCGCCGCGAGCCCGTCGAGCTGGGAGATATGCTTCTCCCGGGCGAGCACGAGCTCGGTCGCCACCAGGGCGGCGCCGAGCTGGCGCGCCTCCTCGGCCACCCGCCAGGTATAGACCCCCGTGAAGGCCGCCCCCAGCAGGATCGCGGTCCAGACCCCCGACACGTAGAGGAAGGGCAGCTCCAGGGGCTGGCCCGGATGCCAGGGCAGGGGGCGGTGCGCCAGGACGAGGAGCGTGGCGGCGCCCACCGCCAGAAGCCCCAGGGCCAGCGTGCGCTCCGGCGGCAGCGCGGCCGCCGAGATCAGCACGGGCGCCAGGAAGAGCAGCGAGAAAGGGTTCTGCAGCCCGCCCGTGAGATAGAGCAGGGACGCGAGCTGGAGGATGTCGAAGGCCAGCATCCCCGTGGCCGCGTCGTCGCTGAGGCGGTGGCTCGCCGGGTAGCCGATTCGCAGGCCGAGATTGAGCAGCGCCGAGAGCGCGATCAGCCCGAGGCATGCCCCGAAGGGCAGCTTGAAGCCGAGCCCGAAATGAACCCCGGCCACCGCCGCGCTCTGGCCGATAACCGCCAGCCAGCGCAGGCGGACGAGCGTGTCGAGCCGAAGGCCCCGGGCCTCCTGGCCCAGATCGGTTGGTTCCACGTTGATCACCGGCCCAGCATAAGGGGCGCGGCGCCGGGCGCAACGGACAGGGTTGACGTTACGTCACTTTCCGGCGCGGCTTGTGCCTAAAGTCGAAGCAACCTGCCCGCCCGGCCGGCGCACGCGGCCCAAAACCGCGTCAAAAATGGCACAGTCTGGAGCTTCACCGTTCGGTGACCATTCCCATGATTGCATTGTGGATAAGGAACCTTAGTCTCGACAGTCCGGTTGAGGGAACACAGCCCGATCCGCTCACGCGTGGACCAAAGGGCGCCCGGCATGGGGGTAAATATGGACCTCGCCTACTTCTTCTACGAGACGGGTCACATGATGCTGGCCCCGGCGCGAG
>DASPJU010000511.1:0-2652 GCA_035628475.1 Salinarimonas sp.
GAAGTGCCGCGAATACCGCTTCATGGGCGCGCTCGGCTTCGGCGGGAAGATACATGCAGAGGACGATGGCTCCGGCTTGCGCGTGACCTGCTACAGCGAAGACGAAACGCCAGCGCGCCGCGCGATGATCGATGCGGCCAATGCGCTGCTCGCCGCCCGCAAGGTGACCCCATGACCTCATCCTCTCTGTTAGCCCTCGCAAAGCGGGTGGAAGAGGCGGAAGCCGAGCTTAAGCGCGTTGAGCACGGGCGGCGCGCCTTCTTGGGATCGAGCGCGTGGAACGATTACGTGTTCGCCTCTCGCGAAGTTGACAACCTGACCGCTGAATACGCCGACGCCCTCAAAGCCCTTGCCCGTTCCTCACACCCAGAACAGGGACGGGAGTGAGCACATGCGCGGCTTCTTCGCCACGGCCTTAGTGCTTGCCGGTGTGCTCGCTGGGTCTCTGTTCAATTTCAGGGAACCAGACTTCGAGCCATTCAATCTGGCTGAGCTTGAGGCAGAGAGAGCCACGATGGAATCGCTCGCTCGCCTGACGCGGACCCACGGCGCGCTGTGCACCGACTATTTCGCCGCATCCCAGGTCACCCGCGTTCAAGCCGAACTAGCCGCACGCGGTGAAGACCATGCCGTTATCTGCCTCAGCAAAGAGAGGGTGAGATGAGCGGCGTACTTGAAGAAGAGTACTTTGAGCTCAATCCGGTCAACCCGGGGCCGCCGCGGATCGCCAACATCGAGGCGGTGCAGGCGCTTGGCAAGGAGCCGTTCGTGCCGGGCGTCGAATTCGGCATGGATTCGGATCGCTACCACGGCGTTCCTGCCCTCTCGAATACCGGGATCAAGCACCTGCTGATTTCGGAGACGGATTTCTGGGCGCGGTCGTGGCTTAACGCCAATCCCATCGAGGAGCCGCCCGAGGAATCGGAGGCCAAGAAGATCGGCAAGGCGTACGACAAGCGCATCACGGAAGGCAAGGAGGCGTTTTATCGATCCTACGCGGCGGCGCTGGAGCCGGCGGCCTATCCGGACGCGCTGGACACCCAGGACGAGATCAAGGCCGCCATCGTGGCTCTGGGCGCGAAGCCGAAGGGCAAGCGCAAAGACGATTACATCGCGCAGCTTCTGGCACTGGACCCCTCCGCGCGCATCTGGAGCGAGATCAAGGCCGACCATGCCGGGGACAACGCCGGCAAGGTGCTCCTCCACGCCGGCTTGATCCGCCGTATCGAGATCGCCGCAGCGATGATCGAGAAGTCACCGGGGCTGCGCAAAGCCTTTGCCGGCGGGATGCCCCAGGTCGCGATCTTCTGGGTATGCCCGCAGACCGGCGTGCCGATGAAGGCATTGCTGGATTACCTGAAGCCCCGGGCCATCGTGGATCTGAAGACGTTCGCCAATAAGCGCGGAGCGCCGATCAAGCGGGCCATCGCCTTGGAAATAGCCAACTACGGCTACCACATTCAGACGGCGGTCTACCACGAGGCGGCCGACCAGCTCGCCGGGTTCATCAAAGCCGGTCTGGTGCGCGGGAGCGTGACGCCCGAGTTCTTGCAGGCCGTCGCCGCCGCGGACTCCCGCACCTTCATGTTCGTCTTCCAGCAGAAGGGAATCGCGCCCGTGGCCAAGGGCCGGGTGCTGCCCAAGACGAACGTCTACGACATCGCCCGGCTACAGGTCCGCACGGCCAAGGAAATCTTTGCCCGCTGCGTCGAGACGTTCGGCCCCGATATGTGGATCGACCCCAGCGACATCGACGAAATCGACGACACCGAGTTTCCCTCGTACCTAGGAACCTGACCCATGCCCGATGATGTGATGTCGCCCGAGGCGAAACAGCAGAGGACCAAGCCGCCCTTCGAGGCCGGCGCCGTGCCGCTACCGATCATCCCCACCACCCTAGAAGAGGTCGGCCGCTGGGCCAACGCGGTCATTCAAGCCGGCATGGTGCCGGCTTCCTACGAGGTCGATGCCTCGAAGCTCAAGGTGGACGAATTTGCCAACGAGAAAGATTGGGCAGCTAACCGGCACGCCCGCGCGGAGGAGAAGACCCGCGCCCGGCTGATGATCGGCATCGAGAAGGGACTTGAGGTCGGCATGGGACCGATCACCGCCCTCTCGACAATAATGATCGTCAACAACCGGCCGTGCATCTGGGGCGACGGGGCCGTGGCCCTCTGCCAGCAGAAGGGCAAGGTGGATTGGGTCAAGCAATCCTTCGAGGGCGGCGAAGACAAGGATGAGTGGACGGCCGTTTTCGAGATCAAGCGCGTGCGCCAGGAGGTGCCGTATCGGGCGACCTTCTCGGTGAAAGACGCCAAGCGGGCGAAGCTCTGGGCGAACGCCACTAAGACCCCGTGGATTCAATATCCGCAGCGCATGTTGATGGCCCGCGCCCGCGCTTATGCCTTGCGCGAGGGCTTTGCGGATTGCCTGGTGGGCCTGGGCATCGCGGAGGAAGTGCAGGACATCCCGGTACAGGCCGCCACGCCTGCCGTTGCCGATCGCTCGTTCCTCGAGGACGCGCCGAAGTCCATCGAACACAAGCCCGAAATCAACTTGGCCGCCGCGCCCGCTACTGCTGAGTCGCCCCAGGCAGAGCGTAGCGTGGCGACCCCCGCGGAGCCATCGGGGACCAGCGCACAGGCCGGGCCA
>DASPJU010000512.1:0-2466 GCA_035628475.1 Salinarimonas sp.
TTGCCGACATTCGGACGGCCGACGATGGCGACGGTCGGGACGGTCATGGCAGGCGCGGGCTCCCGGGCGGCGGCACCGCCGCCCCCCTGCTGCAACGCGCGGCGACGCGGTTTCGCCGCATGGCGGCGCTCATTGGGTGACCTGGACCGGGCCGCCGGCCACGAGGCCCGCATAGAGCTCGAGGCGGCTGCGCAGGTTGGCCGGGGTCTCCCGGTCGGCGGCGATCTGGTCGAACCAACGGCCCGCCGCCTCGAAGTCCGCGCGCCGCAGGGCCGCGAGGCCCAGCATCTCGCGGGCGGTGTGGCGATAGGCGCCCGTCGGCGCCGCGAGGCGCTCGAGGGCCGCGACCGCCTGGTCGGGCGCCCCGTCGAGGCGCAGCACGGCCGCCCGAAGGCGGGCGAGATCCTGAAGCAGGGGCGAGACGGCCGCGTTCGTGCCGAGCGCGTCGAAGGCCTTGGCGCCCTCCTCGGCGGATTGGCGCCCCTTCTCGGCGGCGAGGCGGAACAGGGCGAGCGTCCGATAGCCTTCGGGACCGGCGGCCGAGAGGCCTTCCAGCGCCTTCTGGGTCGCCTCGCTGTCGCCGCCCGCGGCCGTGCCGATGGCGTCCTGGTACCGGGCCGCGGCGGTCTCGGCCTGGGTGCGCTGCGTATGCTGCCAGTAGCGCCAGCCGCCGACTCCGAGGACCAGCAGGACGAGCAGGGCGACGACCGCGCCGCTGTAGCGCTTCCAGAACTGGGCGATGCGATCGCGGCGATATTCGTCGTCGACCTCGCGGATGAACTCGTTCATGGCCCTGCAAAACCGTCCCGGGCGCCCCGGCGGCGCCGCTTGGCGGTCGCCCTATCACAGGAGCGCGGTCCTGGCGAGGGCGGGCGGACCGGCGGGAGGCGCGCTCCTCAGCCGCCCGGGATGGCCCGCACGCCGATGAGCCAGGGATGGAGCCAGATCGCGAAGGCCGCGAAGGCGAGC
Source organism: Salinarimonas sp. (assembly GCA_035628475.1). Taxonomy (GTDB): domain Bacteria; phylum Pseudomonadota; class Alphaproteobacteria; order Rhizobiales; family Beijerinckiaceae; genus Salinarimonas_A. The sequence goes on from DASPJU010000512.1 coordinate 970, forward strand.
GTGCCGACCCCGACCGCGAGGGCGTCGTTGCGCAGGCCCGCGGGCGCCGCCGCCGGCCCCAGATGCTGGGACGCGACGGAGCGGTGCTTCACGTTGATGCGCGCCGCCACGGCCCAGACCAGGAACGACCCGAACAGCACGACGGAGCCGAGGTCGCCGTTGGCCAGCAGATGCGCCAGCGCCCAGATCTTCACCCCCGCGAGCATCGGATGCTTCACCCGTGCCTTGATGCGGCCCGGCAGGTAGGCCGACACGAACAGGATGAAGGCCGTGAGCATCAGCAGGATGGAGACGTGCCCGAGCCAGCGGGGCGGGTTCCAGATCGGCACGTAGCCCGCATCGCGATAGGCGTCGTAGCCCATCCCGACCAGAACCAGCCCGGCCAGCGACAGGAGCGAGTAGACGCCCTTGTAGGCGCCCTCTCCGACGCGCCCGATCAGCGCCTCGCGCGGCGCGCGGGCCATCGTGAAGGCGTGCGTGCCGATGAACAGCGCGAGCCCGAGGATCAGAATGGCCATGCGGTCGAGCCCCCTTACGCTCTTGGCACGAGCCTAGCATGACCGCCGAGGTTTAGCGCGGACGTTCCCGGATGAGACATCTTCTCCTTGTCGCCCTCGCCCTCGTCGGGTCGCTTCGTCCGGCCGCGGCGCAGCCCGTCCCCGGGATCGCGATCGCGGGGGCGCCGGAGATCGTGTTCTCGGCCCGGCGCGACGGCTGCGAGGGCATCGACACGCCCGACGCGCCCCTGCGCGCCTATCGGGACGCCGCCGGGCGCGTGGTGCTGTTCGGGCTCCATTACGAGAACCGCGCCCTGCGCGGCGACGCCTTGGAGCGCGTGCGCATCGACTGCCGCGTGGTGCTGGGCTCGGCCGGGCGCGGCGACCCGGCGGCCTACGACGACAAGAGCTGGATCACCGCCACCTGGACGGACGACGGGCGCAACGTCCACGCCCTCGTCCATCACGAGTTCCAGGCCAACCGCCATCCCGGCCGCTGCCGGTTCCCCGCCTACATGCCGTGCTGGTACAACACGGTGCTGGGGGTCGCCTCGAGCGACGGCGGCGCGACGTTCGTGCGTCCGTCAGCGCCGCGGGTCGTGGCCGCGGCGCCGTTTCCCCAGGAGGTGGGCCAGGGCCGGCACCGGGGCTTCTTCAACCCCTCCAACATCGTCTCGGACGGGCGCTGGCGCTACGTCTTCGTGGCGACCACGGGATGGGACGGGCAGCCCTACGGCGCCTGCCTGCTGCGCACGGACGATCCCGCCGACCCCACCTCCTGGCGCGCCTTCGACGGGCGGGGCTTCACGATCCGCTACGGCGACCCCTATCGCGAGAAGGCTCTCAAGCCGGCCGCGTGCAAGCCGATCGCCCCCTTTCCGGCACCGGTGGGCGCCGTGGTGCGCCATCGCGGCACGGGGCTGTGGGTGGCGGTGTTCCAGGCCTGGGCGGACGGGGCGGCGTTCCCGCAGCCGGGCTTCTACGTCGCGGCCTCGCGCGA
>DASPJU010000513.1:0-8078 GCA_035628475.1 Salinarimonas sp.
CGGGCGGGCGAGAGGACCGTGCTCGGCACCAGCGTGCGCCAGGAGATCGCCCGGCTTGACGAGGCCCGCGAGCGCGTCGTCGAGCGCGGCAACGATGAGAGCCTGCACTCCTCATGGGTCCAGACGAAGGACGTCGCCGCCGAGATCGACGGACGCACGACGCGCCACTCGGACGCGCTGACGCGGCACGCCGAGACCTTCCTCGCCGGCGGATCGGGCCTGAACGATCAAGCATTGCGCGCGAGCTACCCGCGCAATGCCTCGGGTTCCCTCGACGGGCCGAACGCCGCCGCCGCCTGGGTCGAGGGACGCGCGGTCCAGCGGGACCTGTCGCGCAACCTGGACGGCGCGCGCACGCTGCCGGAGACGATGGCCCGGATGCCGCAGGAGGCCTTCAGCGGGACCGGCCGCTTCTCAAGGACGGACGAGCGCTACGCCGAGAACATGCCGGCGGCCGAGCGGGCCGCGACCGAGGTCGACCGGCAGCTCGACCGCCTGGAGACCGGCCGCCGCAACGACGCCACCACGTCGGAGGCGACCTCGGCGGCGCGGCAGGCCAACGAGCGCGCGGGCCGGCTCGCGCGAGACAACGAGGCCATGCAGACGATCGCGACTCGGCAGGAGACGATCCGGCAGGCCGATCCGGGGCGGACCGCGGCCGGCGTCGCGACGCGGGACGCCGCGATCCGCGTCGCCGGCGGGCCGCCCGCGCCGCAGAATGGGGCCTGGGCGGCTTACTTGCCCGTGGCCTCGGGCGGGCCGCAGCCGCCGCAGGCGCAGATGACCGCCGATCACGGGGCTCTCACCCGCTACGCGGGCGACGCGCAGTCCTTCGTGCGCCAGCGCCAGACCGAGCTGCGGGAGCAGAAGGAGCAGTCTGGCGATCCCGACGGCGCGATCGGGCGGGAGCAGGAGGCGCTGAGCGTCGCGAGCGAGCAGCTCGCCCATGCGCGGCAGTCGCTCGCGACCGCGGGGACCGAGATGAGGAGCGCTCCGATCAAGGCCGGCGAGTTGCTGTTCGGCGCCTCCGTCAATCTGGGCATCGCCCATGAGCGGATGAGGGGCAGCATCGACGCGGTGCGCTCCGAGCCGCGTTGATTTCTTCGAGGCGAGCGCGGCTCCTACGCCGCGCTCGCGCGCAGGAGCTTGTAGGCGATCGAATCGGTGAGCGCCTCGAAGGAGGCGTCGATGATGTTGGGCGACACGCCCACCGTGGTCCATGTCGCGCCGGTGGCGTCGCCCGACTCGATGAGCACGCGGGTCACGGCATCCGTGCCGCCCTGGTGGATGCGGACCTTGTAGTCGACGAGGCGCAGGTCCGCGATGAGGTGCTGGTAGCGGCCGAGATCCTTGCGGAGCGCCAGGTCCAGGGCGTTCACCGGCCCGTTGCCTTCCGCCACCGACAGGGTGACCTCGTCGCCGATGCGGGCCTTCACGACCGCCTCGGCGACCGTCACGAGCTCGCCCAGCGCGTTGTAGCGCCGCTCGACCTTCACGCTGAAGCGCTCGACGTGGAAATAGGCCGGCACCTCGCCCAGGACGCGCTTGGCGAGCAGGTAGAACGAGGCGTCCGCTCCCTCGAAGGCATAGCCCGCGGCCTCGCGCCGCTTGACCTCCTCGAGCACCCGGCCGATGCGCGGATCGTCCCGCTCCAGCGCGATGCCGACCCGCTCCAGCTCCGCGCGCACGTTCGAGCGGCCGCCCTGGTCCGAGATCAGGACGCGACGCTCGTTGCCGACGACCTCCGGGTCGACATGCTCGTAGGTGCGGGCGTCCTTGAGGACCGCGGAGGCGTGGATGCCAGCCTTGGTGGCGAAGGCGGAGGCGCCCACGAAGGGCGCGTGACGGTTGGGGGCGCGGTTGAGGATCTCGTCGAGGGCCCGCGAGGCGCCGGTGAGCCCCGACAGCGCGCCGTCGTCGACGCCGAGGGCGAGGCCCGAGGCATAGGGCTCCTTGGTCTTGAGCGCCCCGATCAAGGTCACGAGATTGGCGTTGCCGCAGCGCTCGCCTAAGCCGTTGAGCGTGCCCTGGACCTGGCGCGCCCCCGCCCGCACGGCGGCGAGCGAGTTGGCGACCGCGCAGCCGCAATCGTCGTGGGCGTGGATGCCGAGGCGGTCGCCCGGCACGATGCGCGCCACCTCGGCCACGATGCGCTCCACCTCCTCGGGCAGGGTGCCGCCGTTCGTGTCGCACAGGACCACCCAGCGCGCGCCCGCCTCGTGGGCGGCGCGGGCGCAGGCCAGCGCGTAGGCGGGGTTGGCCTTGTAGCCGTCGAAGAAATGCTCGCAATCGACCATGACCTCCCGGCCCCGCTCGCGCGCGGCCGCGACGCTCTCGCGGATGCCGGCGAGGTTGTCCTCGAGCGAGATCTCGAGGGCCACGTGGACATGGTAGTCCCACGCCTTGGCCACGAAGCAGATCGCGTCGGCCCGCGCGTCGAGGAGCGCCGCCAGGCCCGGGTCGTTGGCGGCCGAGCGCCCGGCCCGCTTGGTCATGCCGAAGGCCGTGAAGCGCGAGCGCGTCGTGCGCCGCTCGGCGAAGAACGCGGTGTCGAGGGGATTGGCCCCCGGATAGCCGCCCTCGACATAGTCGATCCCCAGCCGGTCCAGGAGGCGGGCGACCGCGATCTTGTCGGCGAGCGAGAAATCGATGCCGGTGGTCTGGGCGCCGTCGCGCAGCGTCGTGTCGAAGAGATAGAGGCGGTCGGTCATCGGGCCTCGCCGGGGAGCGGCTTCGTCATGGTGGTCGAGGCGAGCCATTCGCCCGCGACCGGCGCGGTCGTGCGCCGCTGGGGCGCGTAGCCCCGGCGCCCGAAGAAGCCTTCCGCCGTGTCGCTGGCGTCCACCGTGAGCGCCTTGGCCCCGCGGGCGGCGGCGAGCTTCTCCAGCGCGTCGCACAGGGCGGTCGCGACGCCGCGCCCCACGGCGTCGGGGTGGACGTAGAGGAGGTCGATGATCTCGTTGCCCTTGAGCGAGGCGAAGCCCGCGGGCTCACCCTCGAGGGTCGCCACGATGGTGAGCGCGCCCGAAAGCCGCTCCGCGAAGGCCGCTTCGTCGTCGGCGAGCGAGGCCCAGGCGGCTCGTTGCGCCTCCGAATAGTCCTCGCCCGTGAGATCCTCGACGGCCGCCTGGTAGATCGCGGCGAGGACGGGGGCGTCGGCGGGAAGGAAGGGGCGCAGGGCGGGGCGGGTCATGGCCGGCTCCTCTCGCGCGGCTTTCCCTCCCCCCTCGAGGGGGAGGTTGCCCCCCGAAGGGGGGCGGGAGAGGGGGCCGTCCGGGAGGTCGCGCCGGCGGTGCCGCCGCGCGAGATCCGCGTCGAGCCGACTTCCCCGCGCGTCGCTCCGCTTTTGCGCTCCCCCTCTCCCGGCTCGCCTCGCAAGCGTCCCCGCTGACGCGGGGGCCACCCTTCCCCTCCAGGGGGGAGGGGATCATGTTGGGGGCGGCAGCGGCGATGGTGCCGAATGGTCCTCACCGCGCCGCCTCCCAGGTCGTGCTGCCGTCCTTGTTGTCCTTCACGGCAACGCCCATGCCCAGGAGTTCGTCGCGCAGGCGGTCGGACTCGGCCCAGTTTCTCGCGGCGCGGGCCTCGCGGCGGCGGGCGAGGAGCGCCTCGACGGCGGCGGCGTCCACGGTCGCGGCGCCGGGGCGCGCCAGCGCGGCCGGATCGAGCGAGAAGCCGACGAGCCGCAGCGAGCCCGCGAGCGCCGGTCCCTCCAGGCCGTGGAGAGCCGATATCATGAGCGGCGTGTTGAGGTCGTCGCTCAGGGCGTCGACCACGGCCTCGGCCGGGGCCCCCTCCCCCGTCCCGACCTCGCCGTACCAGCGCTCCAGAACCCGCGCGCTCTCCTCGACGGAGCGCAGCGTCCAGTCGATCGGCTGGCGGTAATGGCTGCGCAGCATGGTGAGCCGCAGCACCTCGCCGGGCCAGTCCGCGAGCAGCTCCCGGATGGTGAGGAAGTTGCCCAGCGACTTGGACATCTTCTGCCCCTCCACCTGGAGGAAGCCGTTGTGGAGCCAGATGTTCGCCATCACGCTCGTGCCGAAGCAGCAGCGCGACTGGGCGATCTCGTTCTCGTGGTGGGGAAAGACGAGGTCGATGCCGCCCGCGTGGATGTCGAAGACCTCGCCCAGGTGCCGCCAGGCCATGGCCGAGCACTCGATATGCCAGCCCGGGCGGCCCGGCGTCGCGATGCCGGCGGGCGAGTCCCAGGCGGGCCAGTGCGGCGGCGAGGGCTTCCACAGCACGAAGTCGAGGGGCGAGCGCTTGTAGGGCGCGACGTCGACGCGCGCGCCCGCCTCCATCTCGTCGAGGGGCCGGCGCGAGAGCGAGCCGTAATCGGCCATGGAGGGCACGTGGAAGAGCACGTGCTCCTCGGCCACGTAGGCATGGCCCGCCGCGACGAGGCGCTCGATGATCTCGCGCATCTCGGCGACGTGGTCGGTGGCCCGGGGCTCGACGGTGGGGGGGAGGCAGCCGAGCGCCGCGGCGTCCTCCTGGAACTGCCGGGTGGTGCCCTCCGTGACGGCGCGGATCGACACGCCGCGCTCGGCGGCGCGCGCGTTGATCTTGTCGTCCACGTCCGTGATGTTGCGAACGTAGACCACGTGCTCCGGCCCATGGAGGTGCCGCAGAAGCCGGAACAGCACGTCGAAGACGATGACGGGGCGCGCGTTGCCGATATGGGCGAAGTCGTAGACGGTCGGGCCGCAGGCATAGAGACGCACCCGCGCCGGATCGATCGGCGCCAGGGCCTCCTTCGTCCGCGTCAGCGTGTTGTACAGGCGAAGCGCCATGGGTGTCTCTCCGGTGGGCCGCCGGCCGGAGAGGGTGTCGATCGCGTGGGAACGAGACGGCTCCAGCCAGCGGGGAACGCTAGCTGCAAATGATCGAGGTGAGGCGGATGCGCAGGGCCGTCATGACGCCCATGCATTTGCCTTGGCCGATCGAATCCGTCAAGACGCCGCCCTCCCCTCCGGGCCGCCGCCGCGGCTCGCTCCTCCATCGACGATCGCGCCCTCGTTAAGGGATCGTTCACGCCCTCGGACGAGAGTGAACTCGCGCGATTGCCATCAGGATCGATTCACCATGCGCCGCACCGTCGCGATTCTCGGCTTCAGCGCCATCGTGGCCGCGGGCAGCCTCTCCTTCCTGGTCCTGCCCAACGGCGCCTCGCGCGCCGCCGGCACGGAACCCGCGACCTTCCTGATCCCGGCGAGCGACGGCTACGGCGTCGCGGAATGCCTAGCCTCGGGCGCCGAGTGCGGCCGCGTCATCGCCACCGCCTGGTGCGAGGCGCAAGGGTTCGCCCGCGCCGACGCCTTCGGGCCGTCCCGTCCCGAGGACGCGACGGGCTCCATCGAGGTGGCCGAGCGCACCGCCGAGGGCCGCCCCATCGCGATCACCTGCGCCAACTGAAGGAACCAGGGCGCCCGAACCCCCTCCCCTGGAGGGAGAGGGTGGCCGGCGGAGCCGGCCGGGAGAGGGGGCCGTTGGAGGGCTCGCGCCGCCCTCGCCGCGCGGGATCTGCGTCGCGCCACTCCTTCCAGCACTCGCCCAGCTTTTGCGCGTCCCCGTCTCCGGGCTTGCTTCGCAGGCATCCCCGCCTCGCGGCGCCACCCTCCCCCTCCAGGGGAGAGGGGAGGAGCGCCCGCCCGTTCCGACCCGCCCCGCGTTGCGCCGGCTCCCCCACATCCCCATAAAGGCCGGCACGGCACACAAGGATCGCCCCATGCGCACCGAGACGCCACCGGTCGTCCGCCTCGTCGATTATCGCCCGAGCGACTTCCTCATCGACCGGGTCGATCTCGACATCCGCCTCGATCCGGCGGCCACGCGGGTGATCGCGACGCTCGACCTGCGGCCCAATCCGGCGGGGCGCGCGGACACGCCGCTGGTGCTGGACGGGGACGAGCTCGCCCTGGCGGCCCTCGCCCTCGACGGGGCGCGGCTCCCGCCCGACGCCTTCGCCGCGACCCCGCAGGCGCTCACCCTGTTCGAGCCGCCCCGCATCCCCTTCCGCCTGACCATCGAGACGCGGCTCGACCCCTCCGCCAACACCAAGCTCATGGGCCTCTACCGCTCGAGCGGGGTCTATTGCACCCAGTGCGAGGCGGAGGGCTTCCGCCGCATCACCTATTTCCTCGACCGGCCTGACGTGCTCTCGGTCTACCGCACCCGCATCGAGGCGGAGCGCGAGGAGGCGCCGGTCCTGCTCGGGAACGGCAACCCGGTCGAGGCGGGCGAGGTGCCCGGCACGACGCGCCATTACGCCGTGTGGGACGATCCCCACCCGAAGCCCGCCTATCTGTTCGCCCTGGTGGGCGGGCGGCTCGACCGGGTCGAGGAGCCCTATCGCACGGCGGACGGCCGCGACGTCACGATCGCGGTCTACGTGGAGCCCGGCAAGGCGGAGCGCGCGGCCTACGCCCTCGACGCGCTGCGCCGCTCCATGCTCTGGGACGAGCGCGCCTTCGGTCGCAACTACGACCTCGACGTGTTCAACGTGGTGGCGGTCTCGGACTTCAACATGGGGGCCATGGAAAATAAGGGCCTCAACATCTTCAACGACAAGTACGTGCTCGCGAGCCCCGGCACCGCGACGGACGCCGACTACGCCAATATCGAGGCGATCATCGCCCACGAGTACTTCCACAATTGGACCGGCAACCGCATCACCTGCCGCGACTGGTTCCAGCTGTGCCTCAAGGAGGGCCTCACGGTCTTCCGCGACCAGGAATTCTCCGCCGACGAGCGCTCCCGCCCCGTCCAGCGCATCGCCGACGTGCGGACGCTACGCGCCCGGCAGTTTCCCGAGGACGCGGGGCCGCTCGCCCATCCCGTGCGGCCGACCGAGTACCGCGAGATCAACAACTTCTACACGGCCACCGTTTACGAGAAGGGCGCCGAGATCATCCGCATGCTGCGCACCCTCATCGGCGCGGAGGCCTTCGCGCGGGGCATGACGCTCTATTTCGAGCGCTGCGACGGCACCGCCGCCACCGTGGAGGACTTCGTCGCCTGCTTCGCCGAGGCGAGCGGCCGGGACCTCGCGCCCTTCGCCCGCTGGTACGCCCAGGCCGGCACGCCGCGGATCGCCGCGAGCGGCGCCTATAACGAGGCCGCCCGCACCTATCGCCTCGACCTCGCCCAGTCGACGCCGCCCACCCCGGGCCAGCCGCGCAAGGAGCCCATGGTGCTGCCCATCGCGCTGGGTCTCGTGGCGCGCGACGGCGCGCCGATCCGGGCCGCCTGCGAGCGGGTGCGCGCGGACGGGGTCTTCGTGCTCGAGGGGGCGGCGGACAGCCTCGTCTTCACAGGGGTGGACGCGCCGCCGGTGCCCTCTCTCCTGCGCGGCTTCTCGGCGCCCGCGCGCCTCGACGTCGACCTCGCGGAGGCGGACCTGCTGGCGTTGCTGCGCCATGACGAGGACCCGTTCAACCGCTGGCAGGCGGGCCAGACCCTGGCGACCCGCCTGCTGGTGCGCCTCGCCCGCGCGGGCGAGGCCGACGGCGCCGCGGCCGGAGCCCTCGCCGGGGCGATCGAGGCCTTCCTGGAGCAGGACGCGATGGGCGACCCCGCCTTCGCGGCGCAGGTCCTGGCGCTGCCCTCCGAGGCGGAGATCGCGGGCGAGATCGGGAGCGACGTGGACCCGGACGCCATCCACCGCGCCCGCCAGGCGGTGCGGGCCCGTATCGGCGCGACCTGCGCCGCGCCGCTGCGGCGGCTCCGGGAGGCGCTGGCGACGGGCGAGCCCTACAGCCCAGACGCGGCGAGCGCCGGGCGCCGGGCGCTGCGCAACATCGCGCTGGACCTTCTCGCGGCAGGCGACCCGGGGGCGGGCCGGCGCGAGATCGCGGGCCAGTACGAGGCGGCCGACAACATGACCGACCGCCTCGCAGCGCTCGCCGTCAACGCGCATCAGCCGCCCTCGCCCGAGCGCGAGGCGCTGTTCTCGGATTTCGACGCCCGATATCGCGGCGAGCCGCTGGTCCTGGACAAATGGTTCGCGATCCAGGCCGCGATGCCGGAGCCCGGAACTCTGGAGCGAGCACGCCGCCTGCAGGAGCATCCCGCCTTCG
>DASPJU010000514.1:0-5252 GCA_035628475.1 Salinarimonas sp.
TCGTTCCAGCTGCGCGGGTCGATGGACGAAGGACGCCAGCCACGTCCTGATGCCAGCGACCGCACCCGAACACGTTTGGACGCGGCCCATGGCTCGCGTCCGAACTCCGATCTGACGCGATGAGGCTACGCGGGCCGGCGCCGCAATCAAGCACGGCCGAATCCGCACGCTTGATTGACCCTGATCAATGCCCGCCCCGCCCTGGACCGGCCATTCTCCCACGCCGACAGTCAGGAGATCAGGCCGCCGTGGTGGATGCAGCCTACCAAACGGGAGTTTTGCGGGTCGATGAGGCGCACGTGACCTATCCGCTCGTCAACCTGGAGCACTCGGACGTGACGCTCGACCGATGGCGCGCGTTCGTCCAGCGGGCCGATCCCGGGTCTCGCGACAGGAGCGGCACCATGGCGGTCACCGACCGGCGCGGCACAATGCATGCCGTGATCGCCTATCGGATCGCCGATGACTTGCGCTTTGCGAGGTCGTTGCGGGTGGGCGAGATCCTCATGGGGCGGCTGCCGGGCGGCACCCTCCCTCGGGCGATCCTCGCATGCGCTGGCCGCCTCGCGGACGAGCTCGGGAGCGCCAGCGTGCAGATCGACGTCCTGGAGGACGCGCTCGCGCCGGGAGATCGCTAGGCTCTCCGCGAGGTGGGCTTCCGCTCCGGCGGCGTCCACGTCTCCCGCATGGTCCCGTCGCGCCACGATGGCTTCGGGTCAACAGCCGCCGCGATGCCCGAACCGAGCCCCGAGGCCCGCCCATGACACCCGATCTGATCGCCCGCTACGACGGCCTGCGCCTGCCGCGATACACGAGCTACCCCACAGCGCCGCATTTCACGCCCGAGGTCGACGGCTTGGTCCATGCCGCCTGGCTAGCGGCGCTTGCGCCCGACGCCGCGGCCTCCCTCTATCTTCACGTCCCGTTCTGCGCCGAGCTCTGCCTTTATTGCGGTTGCCAGACCACGGCGACACGCCGTTACGCTCCGGTCGCCGCCTACGTCGAACTCCTCGAACGTGAGATCGACCTCGTTGCCGACCGGATTGGGTCGCGCTTGCCGATCTCGCACCTGCATTGGGGCGGCGGCACGCCGACTATCCTCAGGGGCTCGGATCTTCGGCGGATCCATGACCGGCTCACGGATCGCTTCCGCTTGGAGCGGGACGCCGACATCGCGGTCGAGATCGATCCGCGGACCATAACTCCGGCCCATGTCGAGGTCCTTGCCTCGATGGGGGTCAATCGGGCGAGCGTCGGAGTTCAAAGTTTCGACCCGCTCGTCCAGCAGACGATCCGGCGTATCCAGAGCTTCCAAGAGACGCAGCGCGTCGTGAACTGGCTGCGCTCCGCCGGGATCGACGCGGTGAACCTCGATCTCATGTACGGCCTCCCCTACCAGACGGTCGAGAACGTCCAGGACACGGCTGAACGGGTTCTCGCGCTTGATCCAGATCGCCTGTCCCTCTTCGGCTACGCTCATGTGCCCTGGATGAAGCGGCATCAGGCGCTCCTGCCCGAGGACGTGCTGCCGCGCGGCCCCGAGCGCGTCGCGCAGTTCGCGGCCGCAGCCGAGCGGATCGAGAAGGCGGGCTACGTGCGGGTCGGCCTCGATCATTTCGCCAAGCCCGACGATCCGCTCGCCGTGGCGCTCGAGGCAGGCGAGCTGAAGCGCAACTTCCAGGGCTACACCACCGATCGGGCGCCGGCCCTGATCGGGCTCGGAGCCTCGGCGATCTCGAGCCTGCCCCAAGGTTACGCCCAGAACGCGCCCTCCGTTCCGGCCTACCGGACGGCGATCCAGGCCGGCCGCCTGCCCGTGGCTCGCGGCGTCGCGCTCACGCCCGACGACCGGCTCTGCCGCGAGGTGATCGAGCGCCTGATGTGCGACCTCGCCGTCGACCTCGCCGAGGTCTGCGGGCGGCACAAGGTCGAGGTCGCGCGGTTCGAACCGGAGCTCGCCCGCATCGACGTCCTCGTGGGCGAGGGGCTGGCGCGTCGTCGGGGCGCGCGCATCGAGGTCGGTGCGGACGCGCGCGACCTCGTGCGCGTCGTCAGCGCCGTGTTCGACGCGAGGCTCAATGAGGTCGACCGAACCGCGCGGCACGCCGCAGCTCTTTGAGCGCCGCAATGTCGCGACGGATCAGGCACTCTTCAGCGTCGATGCCGTTCGCCAGCGAGCGCGAGCCCTGGGCCGCGATCACCGCGGCTATCGCCTGCATCGCCGTGGTCGGGGTCGGCATCGTGAAAGCAGGCGGCTGCGCATCGGGATATGCTGCGGCCTGCGCGAGAGCCGTAGCCGCGAGCGGCGTCGCGTCGAGACGGGCGAGAACGAACACCCTCATGGCGAGGGCTCCTGGGGTCGGTTGTTGACGAAACGGGCCTGGACGGCGCCGCCGTCAGGCATCGTGACCGACACGACCACGCGGGCGCCCTTGGACAAGGGCTGGACGAGTGACCCGACGAGCCGGTCGGGTTCGGCGGGCTGGAGTGCGGCCATCGCGGACTTTCCGCCGTCCTGGACAACGGCGCGTGCGTTCTTCGTGGCGCTCGCCGCGACCGGCTTCTCCGCCGCATCGGAGAGGAACAGGGCGGGATCGGTGCCCTTCGCGACCGTCTCGACATGGTGCCCCGTGGTGTCGACCACGGGGCCGCCGTTCGGGCCCTTGGCCATCTCGTGGGCGGCACCCGTCGAGATCGACCCGGCGAGTTTGCGATCCGCGGATGGCACGCTTCGTCTCCCTGAAGCTGACGCTCGGCTTGCTCCGGCAGCTTGGCGAAAGCCGCAGGTCTCGTCGAGGCCGGCGATGGTAAGGACGAGGTCGTCCAAGCGGTCGCCAATACGAGCGTCTTCCGATCGAGCTACCCGAGCCCTGCCCGTGACACAGACCCCTCAGGCCTCATGGCCCTTCGGCCTCCATGTCACCACGCGGTACAGGTAGACGACGACGATGACGCCGACCACGACGTTCGACACCGGATCAAGATAGGCTGAGACCGTCTCGTAGCCGCTTTCCAGCAGGTAGCCAGCGCCGGCCAGGAGTGCCGTCCAAAGGAGGGTGCCGAGGCTCGAGTAGAGGAGGAAGGAGGGCAGCCCCATGCGGGCTACGCCTGCAGGGACCGATATGAGGGTTCGCACGCCGGGCACCAGGCGCCCGATGAACACGGCCGTCCCGCCATGCCCCTCGAACCAGCGCCGCGCGTCCTCGATGTCGTCAGGCGTCATGGTGAGCCAGCGGCCGTGGCGCGCCGCGAAGCCTTTGAGCCGGTCGAGGCCGAGCCAATAGCCGACATAGTACCAGAGCAGCGCGCCGAGGATGGAGCCAGCCCAGCCGCTTGCGACGACGAGGGCGATGTTCAGCTTGCCCTGCGCCGCCGTGAACCCGGCGAGTGGCATGATCAGCTCGGAGGGGATCGGCGGGAAGACGTTCTCGGCGAACATGAGCACCGCGATGCCAAGGTAGCCGAATTGCTCGACAAGGCCCGTGATCCACTCGAACATCGTCGCTCCAGCTTTGGTCGAGCCCAACCCGACAACGCACACGATCCCGTGGCGTTCGGGAGCTGCCGCACCGGGACGGCGGCGCGCACCCCGTCCCGGGCAACTGGAGATCGTCGAGCGGCGAGTCGCTCTGGTCACGAGATCCGATGGCGTCCGCTGCCGCGTTGCAGCTCGAGGTCCGCTTTCGGTCCTGTGCAGATAGGCGATGGACGACCGCGTGATCAGTTCCGTTCGCTGCCTGCCGTGAGATAGACGGAAGGAGCGTCGGATGCGGCCTTGGACCGCCGAACGCCGCGCCTTGGAAGACCGGCAACCCGGGTCCGTTCTCCGCGTTGCTACCCAGTCCTCGTCTGCCCGGCACGCGTGTCGGGCGGGAACCTCTGGTCAAACGAAAGCGGCAGGACGCATGAGGCGCCCGCAGCGCGACGGCTTGCGCGCCGGCGGAGGATGGAAACGACCGCGGCAGCGCGTAGGGCTATGCTTCCTGCTCGGTGATGGAGTGCCTCGATGACACACGGCATCGTCCCGTACCCGAGCGCGACCTGATGTCCGGCATCCTGCACTGGACGCTTGCGGCGATGGGCGTGTGGCTCATCACCGGCACGCTGCTCAACTTCAGCAGTCATCCCCACTGGTACATCCGCGGCTGGGACTTTCCCCGTGTGCTTACCGCCGCACTCGCGGCGATCATCGCGACGGCATGGGCTTGGACATGCGACTGGCGGTGGTGGGATGCGGTGTTCCTCTCGTCGCTCGCGGGCGTCGTCGGGGTTCAGGTATGGAACATCTATCCCTATACGCCGCTCGCTCGGCAGCAGGTGCTGCGCGCTGAAGGCTCTGGGCGCGCCGCGACATCGATCCGCCTGGTGGCGACGAACGTCCTGATGGAAAACAGGGCGTTCGAGACGTGGAGCGAGGTCATCCGCGCCGCCGATCCCGACGTCATCCTCGCCGTTGAGATCGATGACGCGTGGATGGAACGCGCGGTGCGCCCGCTCGTGGCGAACTGGCCGCACGTGGTGGCGGAGCCCCGCGACAACCATTACGGCATGGTGCTGTTGAGCCGGCTGGAGCTGGTGAACGCGGAGGTTCGTCACCAGGTGCAGGCGGACGTGCCATCGATTCATTGTGGGGTCCGCCTCAAGAGCGGCGACGTCATCAACCTGCACTGCCTCCACCCCAGGCCTCCCGAGCCGCTGGACAACCAGGACTCCGCCCCGCGTGACGCCGAGCTCGTCCTCTTGGGTCGTGCGATCGGCGACGATCCCGCCGATCCGCCCACGATCGTGAGCGGCGACCTGAACGACGTCGCGTGGAGCCACACCACCCGGCTTTTCCTGCGCCTCAGCGGGCTGCTGGACCCGCGCGTCGGGCGCGGGTTCTTCAACAGCTACAACGCGAAGAACCCCCTGTTCCGGTTCCCCCTGGATCACTTCTTCCACTCGAACGACTTGCGACTGATCGACCTGCGCCGCCTGGATTACGTCGGCAGCGATCATTTCCCGATGTACCTCGCGCTGAGCTACGAGCCCGCGCGCGAGCAGGAGCAACCGAAGCCGGAGGAAGACCCGGAGGATCGCGAGCAGGCCGACGAGATGGTGGAGCGAACATGACTTCCGCAGTGCTGATCCGGGCGCGCGCTTACGCCGTGCACCTGCTGACCGCCAGCGGCATCGTCGCCGCGTTTTTCGCCGTGGCCGAGCTGCTCGACGACGCGCCGGACGAACGCGTCGTCTTCGCGTGGCTCATCGTC
>DASPJU010000515.1:0-3609 GCA_035628475.1 Salinarimonas sp.
ACGAGGGCTGACCCCTCTCCCTACCCGAGAGGGGAGGCTACCCCTGGCGAACCGATCCGCGATGCATAGGTTGAGCCCTCGACCCCACCTCGCCCCCGGTGCCGCGTGCCGCCTTCCGTCCTCGACACCACCCGCGACGCCCTGTCGAGCCTCGCGGCCGCCGTCTCCGACGCGCTGAGCCCCACCGTGCGGGTGGGCGTGACGGGGCTGGCGCGGTCGGGCAAGACCGTGTTCACGACGGCGCTCGTACGCCATCTCGTGGAGGGCACCACGCTCACCGCGTTCCGCGCGTCCGCGGAAGGGCGCATCCGCCGCGCGCGCCTGTCGCCCCAGCCCGACGACGCGGTGCCGCGCTTTCCCTACGAGGCGCATCTCAAGGCCCTCCAGGAGGACCGGCGCTGGCCCTCCTCCACGACCCAGATCAGCGAACTCAGGGTCGAGATCGACTACGAGCGCAAGGCCGGGGGCTGGCGCGGCGGGCCCGCCTCGCTCGCGGTCGACTTCGTCGACTATCCCGGCGAATGGCTCCTCGACCTCGCCCTCCTCGACGCCTCCTTCGCCGACTGGTCGCGCGAGACGGTGGCGGGAAGCCGGCGCGAGGACCGGCGGGCGCTGGCCGGCCCCTGGCACGACCACCTGCGCCGCCTCGACCCTGCGGGCGACCCCGACGAGGCCGCGATCGCCGCGGCGTCGGACGCCTTCAAGGCCTATCTCGCGGCGCTTCGCGCCGGGCCGGAGGCCGTCGCCACGACCCCGCCCGGCCGCTTCCTCATGCCCGGCGACCTTGCGGGCTCGCCCGCGCTGACCTTCGCGCCCCTCGACCTGGAGGAGGCGGGAACGATCCGCTCCGGCAGCCTCGCGGCCCTGATGGAGCGCCGCTTCGAGGCCTACAAGACCCATGTGGTGCGGCCCTTCTTCCGCGACCATTTCCAGCGCATCGACCGGCAGATCGTGCTCGTCGACGTCCTGGCGGCGGTGGATGCGGGGCCCGAGGCGCTGGCCGAGCTCGAGGCCGCCCTCGACCGGGTGCTCCTCACCTTCCGGGCGGGGCGCAACACGCTGCTGTCGAACCTGTTCTCGCCCCGCGCCGACCGGGTCCTGTTCGCCGCCACCAAGGCCGACCACGTTCATCACACCATGCATGCCCGCCTCGAGGCCCTGCTGCGGCTCCTCGTCGAGCGCGCGGTCAAGCGCACGGAGGCCGCCGGGGCCAAGGTGGGGGTCGTGGCGCTCGCCTCCGTGCGCGCCACCCGCGAGACCGCCGTGCGCGACGGCCGCGAGACCCTGCGCACCGTCGCCGGCACCCCGGAGGCCGGCGAGCGGGTGGGCGACGAGACCTTCGACGGCGAGGCGGAGGCCGCGATCTTTCCGGGCGAGCTGCCCGAGCGCCCGGGGGCGATCTTCGAGGGCGCGGTGCCCCCGGGCTCCTTCCGCTTCCCCCGCTTCCGGCCGCCGAAGCTCGCTCCCGACGCGGGCGGCCGGCGCCCGGCCCTGCCCCACATCCGCCTCGACCGTGCGGTCGAGTTCCTGATCGGCGACCGCCTGCGATGACCCACAAGCCTCGCGCCTTCCGCCTCGACCACCCGGACGTCGTGACCGCGACGCCCGACCTTCCCGAGCCCGCGGGCCGCATCGTCGTGACCCCCGAGCCCGAGGAGATCGTCGACGCCGCCGACGGCGTGGCGGTGCCCATGGGCGGTCGGCGGGGCTTTCCCTGGGGGGCGATCTTCTGGACGGCGCTCGGCGCGCTGGTGTCGCTGGGCATCGGGCTCGCGCTGGAAGCGATGGTGCGCGAGCTCTTCACGCTGCATCCCTGGCTCGGCTGGGTGGCGCTGGGGCTCGTCGGCGCGGCGGGGCTCGCGCTCATCGCGATCGTGGCGCGCGAGCTCGTGGGGCTCTTCCGCGAGCGGCGGATCGAGCGCTTGCGGGAGGACGCGCTCGCGGCCGTGGCGGGGCGCGATCACGCGGCGGCGCGGGCACTGGCGGGGGACCTTGTCGCGCTCTATGCCGAGCGCCCGGAGGCTGCGCGGGGCCGCGCCCGCGTCGAGGCGGCGGGCGACGAGATCCTCGACGCGGACGACCGCCTCATCCTCGCCGAGCGCGAGCTGCTCGCGGCGCTGGACGACGCCGCGACCCGCGCGGTCGCCAACGCCTCCAAGCAGGTCTCGGTGGTCACGGCGCTCAGCCCCCGCGCCATCGTGGACGTCGCCTTCGTGGTCTTCGCCGCGGCGCGGGTGCTGCGCCAGGTCTCGGCGATCTATGGCGGGCGCCCGGGCCTGCTCGGGTTCCTGCGCCTCGGGCGGGCGGCCCTGGGGCACCTCGCGGTCACCGGCGGCGTGGCTGTGGGCGACAGCCTGCTCCAGCAGGTGCTGGGCCTGGGCCTCGCGGCCCGGGTCTCGGCGAAGCTGGGGGAGGGGGTGCTCAACGGGCTCATGATGGCCCGCTTCGGGCTCGCCGCCATCGCGGTCTGCCGCCCGCTGCCCTTCCTCGGCCGCCAGCCGCCCACGCTCGGCGAGGTGGCGGGCGGGTTCCTGCCGAAGGGGGAGTGAGCTCCCCGCCCCCTGCGGAAGCGGGTGGGGGGTCGGAAAGTCCGGGTGGCGGACGGGGCTGGGAGCACGCAGGCCGCCAAAGCCCTGTCCTGCGCCGGTCGATCTCGCGTCCCGCCCCCCACCCCTGGCCCCTCCCCGCGCAGGGGAGGGGGATTGCGCCTACCGCAGCGCCCTGAGCGCCGCGCGGCCCGCGTACCTCGCCTGGGACCCCAGCTCGCCCTCGATACGGATGAGCTGGTTGTACTTGGCGAGCCGGTCGGAGCGGGCGAGCGACCCCGTCTTGATCTGCCCGCAATTGGTCGCGACCGCGAGGTCCGCGATGGTGGCGTCCTCGGTCTCGCCGGAGCGGTGGGACATGACGGCCGTGTAGCCGGCGCGGTGGGCCATGTCGACGGCGGCGAGCGTCTCGGTGAGCGAGCCGATCTGGTTCACCTTGACCAGGATCGAGTTGCCGACGCCCTTGGCGATGCCCTCCGACAGGCGCGACACGTTCGTGACGAAGAGGTCGTCGCCCACGAGCTGGCACCGGGCGCCGACGAGGTCGGTCACCGCCTTCCAGCCCTCCCAGTCGTCCTCCGACATGCCGTCCTCGATGGAGACGATGGGGTAGGCGGAAACGAGCCCAGCAAGGTACTCGGCCTGCTCCTGCGGAGAGCGCGTTTGCCCTTCGCCTTCATAGACATAGGAGCCGTCCTTGAAGAACTCGGTGGCCGCGCAATCGAGCGCGATCATCATGTCCTCGCCGGGCTTGTAGCCCGCCTGCTCGATGGAACGCATGATGAAGTCGAGGGCGGCCTCCGCCGACTTCAGGTCCGGTGCGAAGCCGCCTTCGTCGCCGACATTCGTATTGTGGCCTTCCTTCTTCAGGGCGGATTTCAAGGTGTGGAACACCTCCGCGCCCATGCGCACGGCTTCCGCGAGCGACGAGGCGCCCACGGGCATGATCATGAATTCCTGAAAGTCGATTGGATTGTCGGCATGCGCGCCGCCATTGATGATGTTCATCATCGGCACGGGCAGCACCCGAGCCTGGGTGCCGCCGACATAGCGGTAGAGCGGC
>DASPJU010000516.1:0-5848 GCA_035628475.1 Salinarimonas sp.
CCTGGGCGGCATCGCGCTCGCGGTGCTGATCTGGCGCGGGGCGGAGCCGGGGGGCATTGACGACCTGTGGCAGGCCGTGGCCGGCCCGCCGGATCTCGGCCCCGTCGCCTTCGAGGTGCTGGTGCGCCGCGCGCGCCCCAACGACGCGCTCGCCTGCCCCGAGGGGGTGTGCCGCCGGGCGCGGCCCGACATCCCGTCCCCCGTCTTCCCCGTGCCGGCCGAGCGCCTGCGCGCGATCGTGGCCCAGGTGGCCGCCGAGGATCCGGAGACGCAGCTCGTCTACACGGCCCGCCACGAGGACCAGGACCGCTACGTGGCCCGCACGCCCCTCATGCGCTTCCCCGACACGATCAACGTCCAGGTGGTTCCCATCTCGGCGGACGAGTCGACCCTCGCCCTCTATTCGCGCAGTCAGATCGGCTATTCCGACCGGGGCGTGAACCGCCGCCGCATCGAGCGCTGGCTCGAGCGCATCGCGCAGCGCGCGGGCCGTCAGGCGTGATCGGGGTCGACGCGAGCCGCCGCCGGATCGAGCGCCGGCTGAAGCGCATTGCGCAGGCCGTCAGGCGTGATTGGGCGCTCACCCGAAGCGCAGCTTGAGGGCGAGGATCGTCGCCACGAGCACGAAGGACACGCCGTTGGCGAGGATCAGAGGCAGGCTGCCGAGCAGGACCCCGTAGACGAGCCACAGCCCGATTCCCGCCGTGAACGCCGCCTGCGTCACCAGCGAGATCGCCCGCGTGTCGCGGGTACGGATGGTGCGCGCGGCCTGCGGGATCCAGCACAGGGTGGTGAGGATGGCGGCGGCGAGCCCGATGGCGTCGATGACGGCGGGAGACATGGAGCGCGGTCCGTGGGCGGGAGCGGGCCTTAGAGCACGCTTCGCGCCGCTTGGCACCCCCGCGAACCGAACGCGGCCTCACGGGTTTCCCGTTGAGCTGTGAAGCCCGCCAGGGAGCCCGGACGCCGCCATGGACATCGCCCTCGACAAGGTCTGCGAGATCATCCTCTACGCCAAGGCGTTCGACGTCCGGGAGGGGGTGACGGACCCGGATTCCGGCTCCAACCCCATCGACGACGGCAATCTCGACTCCCTCACGGAGTCGGAGGACGACTCCACCGAGGAACAGCTGCGCCAGGTCATCGACGGCCTCAACGAGGAGGAGCGCCACAGCCTCATCGCCCTCGTCTATGTCGGCCGCGGCGACCTGGAGCCCGAGGAATGGGGCGCGGCCGTGCGGCTCGCCGCCGAGCGCGAGGGCGCCATGGCGGCCGGCGCCGCGAGCTGGCTGCTGGGCATCCCGAATCTGGGCGACCTGCTCGACGAGGGCCTGGCGCTGATGGGGCGCAGCTGCGTCTAGCGGCCCCCGCCGCAGCGGCGGCTTCAGGCCGCCGCCGCGACCTTCTCGACGTCGAGCACCGGTCCCTTGGGCGTCGCACGCTCCTTGATCACGAGCCGGTCCCCGGGTCCGATCGGCCCCACGGGCACGTCCCGGTCGGGCAGGATCACGGTGGCGACCTGGTTGAGGAACACGACCACGTGCCGCTTCTCGGCCAGCGCGGCGCCGGCCCATCGCTTGATCTGCCCGTAATAGGGCTCGCGCTTCCAGGCCGCGGGGGAGCCGGGATCGACCTGGACCAGGAGGAAGCGGTTGACGGGATCCATGGTGAGGACGAGCTTCGAGCGCTCGGGCTTCCATTCGGGACCGAGCCAGTTCTCCGTCATCCAGAGGCAGTGGAAGGCGCGGCAATGGTCCGGGCGCGTCGCGTGGATGCCGCAGCCCCGGCCGGGCCGGCAATGGCCGCACCACTGGCCCATGGGCTTTTCCAGGGCGGGCACGTCGTAGACCTTGCAGCACAGGGTGCAGGTGCCGCAATCGCGCCCCGGCGCGGGCGCCGCCACGTATCGCGTCGGATCGAGCTGCATGGTGATCGGCCCCCGGGCGCGCCCCCATGGCGCCGGGCTCCTCATTAAAGCAATTCGTGGCCGGATGAAGGCCCCCTCGCCTCGTCAGGACATGCCCGGACGCGGAGCTCGGGCGGCGTGATCGACCGGCCGGAGGGGCGCGTCGCGACCGGGCACGTTCGCTTCGGCCAGTGTCGGCCGATCAGGAGAGGTCCACGGACGGCGTGCCCGGTCCCGCCCCGGGCGTCATGACCGATCGGCCCCGGCCCTTCGCCTGAGGGCATAGAGGCCGACCGTCAGCGCGATCGTGACGAGCGGCAGGGCGGGGTAGCCCCAGCTCTCCGCCACCAGCCCGGCGGCGAGCAGCCCGATCACGCCGAGAACCGTGCCCACGACCATCGTCTGGCCCGGCAGCCCCATATAGGACCGGTAGGCGCAGAAGGTCGCGAGGCCCAGGAGCGGAAGGAAGAACACGAGATCGACGCGGATGTTGCAGGCCGGGTCGCACAGGACTCCGGTCGCCACCTGATGCTCGTAGACGGCGTAGAGCAGCCATAGGACGCCCGACACGAACACGGCCGGGCGCGGCCGCTCCCATCCGGCCACCAGGTGGATCACGACGATCATGGCGGCAGCGATCGCGAACAGGGTCATGGTTCTCCTCCCGCCGTGCCCGGGGCTTGGGCGCCGCGCCCCGTCATCGGCGGGAGCGCGACCGTCGCCGGCTGCAACGGATAGGGCTGGATTGTGTCGGGCCGTCGTCGGCGCGGAGGGATTCGGTGTCGTCGCGAAGCGGAGGCGATCCCCGTGCGGCAGGCGCGTCGCCGGGCCTCGGGACCGTCTCCAATCCGGGGCCGGCGACCCCGATCCGAACCTCCGTCAGTCCCCGCCCGCGGCGGCCGCGCCGGGTGAGCGGGTTCCCGTCCCGGTCGCCCTGTTGACGACGACCGTCACGACCCACAGCCCGACGCCGATCGCGAGAAGGATGCCGGCGATGCGGTACTGGACGGGGTCGCGTCCGGTCCAGGGTCCGGCCAGGAAGGCGCAGCAGAGCCCGCCGACGACCGGCAGGAAGGTCGGCGTGCGGAAGTGGTCATGCGCGACGGGGTCGCGCCGCAGCACCAGGACGGCGACGTTGACGACCGTGAACACGCACAGGAGCAGCAGGGCCGTCGTGCCCCCCAGCGCCGGCACGCCGCCCACGAAGGCGATCAGGCCGAAGGCGAGCAGGGTCGTGAAGGCGATCGCGACATAGGGCGTGCGCCGGCCCGCATGGACGCGCCCGAGCACCGGCGGCAGCACGGCCTCCCGGCTCATGCCGTAGACGAGGCGGCTCGCCATCAGCATGTTGATGAGCGCCGAGTTCGCCACCGCGAACATGGTGATGAAGGCGAAGATGCCGATCGGGAAGCCCGGCGCGCCCGCCTGCACGACCTTGAGGAGCGGCGTCTCGCCCTGGGCGAGCTGCTCGGGGGGCACGAGGGCCACGGCCGAGATGGAGACCAGCACGTAGATCGCGCCGGTGATCAGGAGGCCCGCGAGCAGCACCTTGGGAAAGTGGCGCGTGGGGTCCTTGCACTCCTCGGCCATGTTGACCGAGTCCTCGAAGCCCACCATGGCGAAGAAGGCGAGCGTGGTGGCGGCGATCACCGGCAGGACGGGGTTCGTGCCCTCCGGCGCGCGCAGCTCCAGCGCGCGCGAGAGGTCGCCCTGGCCCGCCCCGATCGCCCACAGGCCGATGACGATCACGATGAGGAGCCCCGTGAGCTCGACGCAGGTCAGGACCACGTTGGCCTTCACGCTCTCGCCCACGCCGCGCAGGTTGATCGCGGCGACCGCCGCCATGAAGAGCAGCGCCACGAGGGTGATGCCGATCCCGCCGGCGAGATCGAGGCCGAAGGCGCCCGCCAGGTTCGCCGCGAAGGCGCGCGCGGCGGTGGAGGCCGAGGTGATGCCGGAGCACATCACCGCGAAGGCGACGATGAAGGTGAGGAAGTGGATCCCGAAGGCCTTGTGGGTGTAGAGCGCCGCGCCCGCCGCGCGGGGATACTTGGTCACGAGCTCGAGATAGCTGAAGGCGGTCACGAGCGCGACCAGGAAGGCGACCACGAAGGGCAGCCACACCGCGCCGCCGACCTGCTTGGCGACCTGGCCCGTGAGGGCGTAGATGCCCGTGCCCAGGATGTCGCCGACGATGAAGAGCAGGAGGAGCCAGGGCCCCATCACCCGGTGCAGGCTCGGCTCGGCCGCCGCGGCCGGGCCGGAGGACGGCGCGTCGGGGAGGGGCTTGCTCGACATGGGCGCGGCCGCCGTTCTGGTTGTTCCTCGTTACGTGAACGCGGAACGGGCGCGACCGTTCGCCTCGCCCCGGAACTCCAGTCCCCGGCGCGCGAGGCCGCGCCGCTAGGCCGGCAGCACGACCACCTTCGTCTTGACCGGGGTGCGCGCGTAGAGGTGCATCATGTCCTGGGTGAGCAGGCCGACGCAGCCGCTCGTGATCCCCGACCCGATCGACTCGGCGTCGCTCGAGGCGTAGATCGTGTAGAGCGTGTAGGCGCCGTTCTGGTAGAGGTAGAGGGTGCGGGCGCCCAGCGGGTTGTCGAGGCCGGGCGGCATGCCGCGGGCCCATTTGGCGGCCTCGGGCTGGCGGCGGATCATCGCCGCGGGCGGCGTCCAGACCGCCCATTCGGCCTTGCGCCCGACATAGGCGTCGCCGCTCCAGCGGAAGCCGTCGCGGCCGACATTGACGCCGTAGCGGGTCGCGGTGCCGTCGCCCTCGACGCGGTAGACGTAGTAGTTGCCGGGATCGACGACGATCGTGCCCGCCGCCTCCCGCGTCTCGTAGGGAACGATCCGGCGCAGATATTTGGGGTCGACCTTGGCGATCTCGGCGGCCGGGATCGGGAACCGCTCGTCGGGCACCGGCCCGTACATCTTCTCCGCCTCGGCGAGGCTCAGTCCGTCGGTCGTCGCGCAGCCGCCAAGCCCCGCGGCGCCCAGGCCCGCGGCGGCGCCCAGGAACGCGCGGCGGCTCAAGCCCCGCGCCACGTCCCGATCGATCGTCGTCATGCTCGCCCCCTTGCGCGATCCGCGCCCCGGCCGGACCGGGCCGGGCATCCTTGGCCGTGTCCATAGCCTGCCGGCCGATCGGCTGGCAAGCGCGGGGCGCCGTCCCGGCCCGGGCGCTCCCGAAAGCGCCCGCCCCGCCCTAGCCCCGGCGTCGCGCCCGTCGACGAGGTCGGCCGCGAGGGCATGGCCCGCATCGGGCGCGATCTCGGCGAGCAGCAGCGCGGCGTCGATCCGGTCCGCGAGGGTGACGGGCGTGCCCGGGGCGAGGGGCGCGTCGTGCATCCCCCCATGGGAGAAGGGAGCCACCCGTCACGCCGCCCGGCGCGCTGCGAAGCGGCCGTCGGGCAGCGCGACGATGCGACCGTAGCGGGCGAGCGTGGCGAGCGCGCGGGCGATGGCGGGCTCCAGGCGCGCGCCCCCGCCGCGGAAGGTGCGCGCCAGCGCGGCGGCGTCCATGGATCGCTCGGCCCCGGCAAGCGCCCGCTCCACGGCGAGCGGCTGCTCGTGCCGGTCCCGCGGGAAAGCCGGCTTCCCGCGATCGATGGCCACCACAATGTCGTCGAGGTCGAGCTCGGCCGCCCGCGCCGCCTCCGCCCGCCGGGCGCGCGGCGCCTGCCAGTCCGGCCGCAGCCAGCGCACCTGCCCCTCCGCCTCCTCCCGCGCCCGCTCGGCATTGAGCGCCACGAGCCGCTCCAGGATCGCCTGGTCGGGAAGGTCGGCCGGCCAGCCATAGGCCTGCGCCGTGAGGCGGTCGATGGTGTCGTGGATCTCGACGAGCGTATGAGCGAGACCGCGCTCGGCGATGTCCTGCTCCTTTCTCGTTAGCGTTGCTCCGGATCGCAGCTTGGAAATCGCGCTATAGAGACGTGACAG
>DASPJU010000517.1:0-2037 GCA_035628475.1 Salinarimonas sp.
GGCCGCGACGTCGCGCAGGCGCCGGCTCTCGCCCGCGAGGTGGCGGCGCGCCGCGTCGCCGGTGAGCGCCTCGAGGCGGCGCACGCCCGCCGCCACGGCGCTCTCGCCGACGACCGAGACGAGGCCGATGTCGCCCGTGCGGGTCACGTGCGTGCCGCCGCACAGCTCCACCGAATAGGGGCGGCCGGCGCGCTCGCCCGAGCGGTGCGTGCCCATGGAGACCACGCGCACCTCGTCGCCGTATTTCTCGCCGAAGAGCGCGCGGGCGCCCGAGGCGATGGCGTCGTCCACGCCCATGAGCTTCGTCACCACGGGCTCGTTCTGGAGCACGAGGGCGTTGGCGAGGTCCTCGACCTGGGCCAGCTCCTCCTCGCTGATGGGCTTGGGATGGCCGAAGTCGAAGCGCAGGCGCTCGGGCGCCACGAGCGAGCCCTTCTGGGCCACGTGGTCGCCCAGGACCAAGCGGAGCGCCTCGTGCAGGAGGTGGGTGGCGGAGTGGTTGGCCCGCACGGTGGCGCGGCGCGCATGGTCGACGGAGAGCTCTAGGGCTTGGCCGACGCCGAGCGTCCCCTCCTCCACGGTGACGTGGTGGACGAAGAGGTCGCCCAGCCGCTTCTCGGTGTTCGTGACGCGCACCCGCACGCCCGCGCCGGTCATGAGGCCGGTGTCGCCCACCTGACCGCCGGACTCGCCGTAGAACGGGGTCTGGTTGAGGACGACGAGGCCCGTCTCGCCGGCATTCAGCGCCTCGACCTCGCGGCCCTCGCGCACCAGCGCGGCGGCGACGCCCTCGGCGGTCTCGGTGTCGTAGCCCAGGAACTCGCTGGCGCCGACGCGCTCGCGGATCGCGAACCACACGGTCTCGGTCGCGGCTTCCCCCGATCCCGCCCAGGCGGCACGGGCCTTGGCCTTCTGCTCTTCCATGGCGGCCTTGAAGGCGTCGGTGTCGACGCCGATGCCGCGGGCCTTGAGCGCATCCTGGGTGAGGTCGAGCGGGAAGCCGTAGGTGTCGTAGAGGGTGAAGGCGGTCTCGCCGGAGAGGTTCTGGCCCTCGCCGAGATCGCGGGTCTCCTCGTCGAGGATGGCGAGCCCGCGCTCCAGGGTCTTGCGGAAGCGGGTCTCCTCCAGGCGCAGGGTCTCGGTGATGAGCGGCTCGGCGCGGACCAGCTCGGGGTAGGCCTGCCCCATCTCGCGCACGAGCGCCGGCACGAGGCGGTGCATCAGGGGGTCCCGGGAGCCCAGGAGCTGCGCGTGACGCATGGCACGACGCATGATGCGGCGCAGCACGTAGCCGCGGCCCTCGTTGGAGGGCAGCACCCCGTCCGCCACCAGGAAGGAGGACGCGCGCAGGTGATCCGCGATCACCCGGTGCGAGGCCTTGCGGGCGCCCTCGTAGGTGACGCCCGTGGCGTGGGCGATGGCGTCGATGAGGGTGCGGAACAGGTCCGTGTCGTAGTTCGAGTGCACCCCCTGCAGGATCGCCGACATGCGCTCCAGGCCCATGCCGGTGTCGATCGAGGGCTTCGGCAGCGGGATGCGGTTGCCCGGCTCGATCTGCTCGTACTGCATGAAGACGAGGTTCCAGAACTCGAGGAACCGGTCGCCGTCCTCGTCCGGGGAGCCCGGAGGCCCGCCCTGAAGCGCCTCGCCCTGGTCGATGAAGATCTCCGAGCAGGGGCCGCAGGGGCCCGTGTCGCCCATCTGCCAGAAATTGTCGGAGGTCGGGATGCGGATGATCTTGGAATCCGAGAACCCGGCGATCTTCTTCCACAGGTCGGCCGCCTCGTCGTCCGTGTGGTAGACGGTGACGAGGAGCTTGTCCTTCGGCAGGTCGAACTCCTTGGTGATCAGGTTCCAGGCGAGCTCGATGGCGAGGGCCTTGAAGTAGTCGCCAAACGAAAAATTGCCGAGCATCTCGAAAAACGTGTGATGCCGCGCAGTTTTACCGACTTCGTCGAGGTCGTTGTGTTTGCCGCCGGCGCGCACACACTTTTGCGACGACGCGGCGCGCACGTATTCACGTTTTTCCCGGCCCAG
>DASPJU010000518.1:0-2469 GCA_035628475.1 Salinarimonas sp.
CGAGCGACCCGTTGAGCGTGGGCGCCCCCGGCCCCAGCACCGTCCGCCACAGCGGCTCGAAGGCGAGGTTGAAGGCCAGGAACGCCCCCGTCACGGCGAGCGCGGCCACGAGGCTCAAGCCGACGAATCGGCGCATGGCGAGGAGGAAATAGCCGTAGATGAAGGCGGTGATGGGCAGCACGTCGGCGAGCAGGGACCAGCGGTTGGCGAGCGTGTGGAACAGGAAGCTGCCGATCCCCACGACCGCCACGACCCCGATCAGCGCGAGCGCCGGACCGTCGCGTCCGCCCGTCCGGCGCAACGACACGAAAGCCGCGACCGCCGCGACCAGGAAGGCGGCGTTGGAGAGCGCGTTGACGGGCTCGGCCCAGAAGCCTGCGCCCAGGCGCTCGCAATAGAGATCGATGGGTTGCAGCCAATCCACGGGCGCCTCCGCCGGCCCGCCTTGCCAGCGGCCGGTGAAACGCCGATGACAGGGATGCTCACGAGCCGAGGATCAAGGCATGCGGATCACGACCTGGAACGTCAACTCCGTGCGGCAGCGCCTCGAGCATCTCCTGGCCGTGCTGCGGGAGGAGGCGCCGGACGTGCTCTGCCTGCAGGAGCTCAAGTGCCAGGACGACGCCTTCCCGCGCGCGGAGGTCGAGGCCGCGGGCTACCGGGTCGAGACCCACGGCCAGAAGGGCTTCAACGGCGTGGCGATCCTGTCCAGGGAGCCGCTGGAGGACGTGCGGCGCGGCTTGCCCGGCGACCCGGCCGACGAGCAGGCGCGCTATATCGAGGGCGTGGCGGCGGGCGTGCGCGTCGCCTCCATCTACCTGCCCAACGGCAACCCGGCGCCCGGCCCAAAATACGAGTACAAGCTCGCCTGGTTCGATCGGCTGATCGCCCATGCCGGGACCCTGCTGGGCCGGGAGGAGCCCCTGGTTCTGGCGGGCGACTACAACGTCATCCCGGAGGAGCGCGACGTGGCCAACCCCGATGCTTGGCGGGGCGACGCGCTCTTCCTGCCGGACAGCCGCGCCAAGCTGCGCGAGCTCGAGTTCCTCGGCCTCACCGACGCGGTGCGGGCCTGCGATGATTCAGGGGCGCTCTACACCTTCTGGGACTACCAGGCCGGCGCCTTCCAGCGGAACCTGGGCATCCGCATCGACCACCTGCTCCTGTCGCCGCAGGCCGCCGACCGGCTGCAGGGCGTGGCGATCCACAGGCACACCCGCGGCTGGGAGAAGCCGTCGGATCACGTGCCGGTGAGCGTGGTGCTGGGGTGATCCCCCTCTCCTAAAGAGACAGGGGCCGGAGGTGAGGGGTCACGCCCGGAGGTTCGCTCGGAACCACCTCGCGTCGTCCCCGGCCTCATGCCGGGGACCCAGCCCCACCCGTCGGCTGGATGGCCGGGGCAAGCCCGGCCATGACACTGGAGAGGTGGTGCGCCCTTGCCGGCGTGGCACCCTCACCCCTGGCCCGTCTTCCACATTGGAGAGGGGAGCGCCCTAACGCCGCCGCTTGAGATGACTCTCCAGCCGTGCCAGCGCGCTCTCGCGCTCGGCCTCGCTCGCGCCGGCGACCGCCTCGTCGTAGAGGCCGAGAATCCAGGTATCCTTCGTGGGGTCGGCGGCGTCGCGGGCGAGCGTCAGCCACATCAGGCCCTGCGCCCGGTGGCGCGGCACGCCGGTGCCGTTGAGCAGCATGTGGCCGAGCAGCGCCTGGGAGGGGTGGTGCCCCTTCTCGGCCGCGAGGTTGAACCAGCGCGCCGCCTGGCGGGCGTCCTTGGCCACCCCGGTGCCGTCGAGATAGAGCCGGGCGAGATTGTACTGCGCGTCCGAGTCGCCAAAATAGGAGGCCGCGTAGGCGAACATCTCGTGGGCGCGGCCCGGATTGGACCGCACATAGCTGCCCGTGATCCCGTCGAGAAAGTAGGTTCCCAACGCCACGAAGGCGCTCGCCACCACGCGGGCGTTGGGCGAATCGGGCGTTTCGTCAGCGTTCTCGTCGGCGATCTTCGAGAAGTACTCGAAGGCCTTGAGATCGTCGTGGGGCACGCCGTCGCCCGCCGCGTACATGCGCCCGAGCTTCCACAGAGCGAGCGCATGGCCCCGGGTCGCTGCGAATTCCAGCGCCCGCACGGCCGAGACCATGTCGCCGGCATTGTAGTCGCGCACCCCTGAACGCAGCGCCTCGCCCGCCGAGCCGAAGGCGGCGAGGGGCGCGCGCGCCGCCGACTGGCGTTGCGGCTCCAGGGCCGCCGCCGGGGAGGCGACGGTCGCGAGCAGCGCCAGGAGGCCGAGACCGCTGAGGCTAAATGTCCGCATAGCACTCTTTTTCTTGGGCGCCGCCCGGATGGGTCACGGCGCCGTCGCGGGCGTTGCCCACGGTCTGCGCATATTTCCAGAGATAGCCGGACCCGGCCGCCAGCTCGCGCGGCCGCCAGGCGGCGCGGCGCTTGGCGAGCTCCTCGTCCGAGAGCTC
>DASPJU010000519.1:0-3547 GCA_035628475.1 Salinarimonas sp.
CCTGATCGGGTGATGGCCGCACAAATAATTGCTGATGACCTGACTAAGGACAGACAGGGCGAGCCGGTCGGTCCCAACACCGCTCGTGCCGTTAAGTCCCGCGCACCGCGCCGGGTCGGCCGAAGCACGCGTGCCGTGTCCTGATCGGCGCGGCGGCAAGCGCCGGCGAGATGTCCATCACATCGCCTCGAGCCGCGCATGCGCGCCCTCGTCGGCCAGGATCTCGCCGGGATCCATCGGCGGCGGGCAGATCAGTTCGCGACAGTCAGCACCGGGCCTTGCGATGACCAACAACAATACGCCGAGCGAGTTATGACAAAGTGGTTGCAGGGGCCGCAGCCACCGAGACCGACACTCGTCGGCACTCCCGATTTGGTAGCGACGCAGGCAATGTGGCCTGCATCGTGGCTGTCGATCTATGTCACATCTTCAAGGAGATGCCGCTACGCAGAGCGTCACTCAGCACCTGAGCCGATCCCCAAGTCACTTCTCGGCGGGGATCAAAAGCAGCGGGCGAGAGCGTGAACCGCGCTCTCCGACAACAGAGCCATATTCGGCAGCCGTTGCTGTTTGCAGATCCACTCGCTCGTTCAAAGAGGAGTGCACAGGGATGTCGTCTGCTGTCGGCTTGATCCGGAACCACGCAGCATAGAGCGCAGGAAGGACCAGCAGGATCAGTACCGTGCCGACCGCCGCGCTGCCGATCAGCGTATAGGCCATCGATCCCCAGAAGACGGAGTGGCTGCGCGGAATGAAGGCCAGCACGGCGGCAAGTGCCGTCAGGACCACGGGCCTCGTGCGTTGCGGGCGTGGATGTTGGCGGCGAAAACCGGATTCTCTCAAGGCCAGAAGGTAGGTCTACGCGAAAGGGCGGTCTTCGGTCGCCCGTCCTCTGTGGCAGCGTCAGAGATCACAACGCATATCGGGTCTGAGACGGCTACTTGCTCGTCTGCGACGGCGCGTCGCCAAGCCACCGCATGAACTCGCCGACATGCTGCGACCAGAGGTCGGGGCGCGTCATCGTGTAGTGGCCAGGCGAGGTCTCGGTTCCTGGCTGAACGACATACCGGCCCTGCTTGAGCTTCGGCACGAGGCGCTGAAGAACCTGTAGTTCGTCGGGATTGAACTCGTCATCGGAGAAATTGAGCGCGAAGAGCTTGGTCCTGATTTTGGAAAGCTCGGGCTCTGGATTGTAGCTGAATGACGACTTGAGCGAGTAAAGGATATCGTTGGCGTCGACATGCGCGGCTTGGAAACGGGTGACCTCGAGGAACTTGTCCGCTGCCGCGCCGTCGGCAACTTGCCGCTGGAGGGCGGAGGCGCTGTCGATCATCATCCGCAGCACCCTGTAGCCATGCACCCAGTTGTGCGGCGGCTTCGCATGGTCTCCATTCCTCCAGGCAGGATCGGACAGGATCGTGTCGATCACCATGCGCCGCCACAGAAGGTTGCGGCCCGAGACCGGGATCGGCATCGAGACCACCGGCATCACTCCGTCCATCATGTCAGGATAAGCTTCCGCCCATTGCCAAGCATTCATGCCGCCCATCGACATGCCGACAATGGCATGGAGGTGCTTGATGCCCAGCGTCTCCGTGACCAGCTTGTGCTGGAGATCGACGATGTCGCCATAGTCGTAATTGGGAAAATTTGCCCTCAAGCCGTCGCTGGGCTTGCTGGATTGACCGTGGCCGACACTGTCGGGAAAGATGAGGTAGTAGCGGGCAGCATCAAGGGGGCGTCCCGGGTCGAACAGCGCCTTCGAAAAAGTCCGGCTCAGGAGAGCGCGGCCGTCTGCGCCGGTCCAGTGCAGGACGAGCACGGCATTGTCGATGTCGCCGCGGGCGTTGCGATGCGGGGTACCGAGTGTCGCATAATGGATCTTCAGCCGCTCCAGCGTCTCGCCGTTTCGGAACTTGTAGTTGTCGAACCAAGCATCGGCCTGAACGGCGGCCGGATTTGCGTCCTGGTCCCACGGTGCAACCGTTTCGCTGGTAGCCGCGGGCGATGACGGGCCCGATTGGGCAAATCCGGTACTGACGAGCGTTGTTTCGGACACTAGGAGCCCGAGGAACACGCTAGCTACTGCACTCGTGCGCTTCGACTTCATGATAACTTCCTTTCACCATAGGGAATGCCTCGTCCGTTTCGCCGCTGTGCCAGGGCAGCGTTACCCTTTACCGGCACTTGCGCTGGATACGGGTCACTCGTCCGCGTACAGCAACACCCGCCGACGGTGTGAACCGCTCTCTCCGACAGCAAGACCATGCTCGGCGGCTGTTGCCGCTCGCAGATCCACTGGCTCGTTCAAAGAGGAGTGTGCAGGGACGTTGTCTGCCGTCGGCCTGATCCGGAACCACGCGGCATAAAGCGCCGGCAAGAACAGCAGGATCAGCGCCGTGCCGACCGCCGTCCCGCCGATCAGCGTATAAGCCATCGACCCCCAGAAGACGGAGTGCGTGAGGGGAATGAAGGCCAGCACGGCGGCAAGCGCGGTCAGGATCACCGGCCTCGTGCGTTGCACCGTCGCTTCGATCACCGCGTGATAGTCGTCGAGCCCGGCGGCGCGGTTCTCCTTGATCTGCTCGGTCAGGATCAGCGTGTTGCGCATCAGGATGCCGGCCAATCCGATCAGGCCCAGGATGGCATTGAATCCGAAGGGTTGATTGAAGATGAGCAGCGCAGGTACGACGCCGACAAGGCCAAGCGGCGCCGTCAGCAAGACCATGGCCATCGTCGAGAAGGAGCGCACCTGCAGCATGATGATGATCAGCGTGACGGCGATCATGGCCGGGAAGATCGTGGCCAACGCGGCGTTGGCCTTGGCAGCCTCCTCGATCGATCCACCCATTTCGATGCGATAGCCGGCCGGGAGGGATGCGATCAGCGGCTGAAGGGCCGTCATGATCTGCTTGGAGACCTCGGGAGGCTGGGTCGCTTCATTGATGTCCGAGCGGACCGTGATGACGGGGACGCGGTCGCGGCGCTTCAAGAGCGGCTCTTCCGCGCGGATTTCCGAATGACCGATCTGGTCGAGTGGAATCGGGCGGCCGTCACGGCTCATGAGGGAGAAATCGGCCAGGCGCATCGGATCCAGCCGCTCGCTGCCGGCGCTGCGGGCCACGACGGGAACGTTGCGGATGTCCTCGCGGACCTGGGTGACAGGAATGCCGGTGAGCAGGAACTGGAGCTGCTGGCCGACCTCGGCCGGCGAGAGGCCGATGAGGTTCAGTCGATCCTGGTCCGGGACAAAGCGAAGCACGGGCGTGCGATTTCCCCAGTCGCGGTTGGCCTCCCGCACGTCGGGGACGCCCCGCATGATGTCGAGCGCCTTTTCGGAAATGCGGTAGAGTTCCGCGGGATCGGGTCCGATGATCCGGAACTCTACCGGGAAGGGTGAGGGCGGACCGAACACGAACTGTGTGACGCGCACATAAGCCTCGGGCGCGAGCCCCTGGGCCACCGCCTCCCGGAGGCGCTGCTTCAGGGCCTCGCGCGCCTCCGCGTCCGGTGTCAACACGACGATCTTGGCGAAGGCGGGATCGGG
>DASPJU010000520.1:0-3142 GCA_035628475.1 Salinarimonas sp.
CTCGGCCTCGGTCGCCGTCACCTCGTGGGCGAGGCGCTCGTAAGCCGCGAGCTCGCGGATGAAGCCCAGCACCAGGCCGGCCTCGCCCGGGCGCGCCGCGCGGATGGTCGTGCTCATCGCCCGCTCCGGTCGTCGCTCACGAAGATCGTTTGGTGGCGCCACTCGCCGCCCGCGAGGCAGCGCAGCAGGCAGTCGGCGACGTCGGACCGGCTGATCGGCCCGGCGATCACCCCTGTCATGTCGGTGAGCACGTGGTATCGCCGGCGCGGAGGATCGTCGGTGAGGAATGCGGGGCGCACGATGGTCCAGTCGAGGCCCGACGCCCGCACGAGGGCTTCCTGGCGGTCCTTGTCGGCGTAGAGCGCCCCCACGGCGAGGGGCTGGAGCAGACGGTCGTAGACGAAGCCGCCGTGCCCCCGGCTGTCGCCGGCGCCGACGCCCGTGACGACGGCAAGGCGGTCCACCCCCTCCCGCCGCATGGCGTCGATCAGGACCTGCGTGCCCCGCGACACCCAGTCGACGCGCTTGAGGAAGGCCGGGCCGAAGCCGTGCCCGCCCGCGCACCAGGCCACGGCATCGGCGCCCTCGACGGCCCGGCGCGCCACCTCCGGATCCTCGATCGAGCCCACGACGGTCACGAGGTCGGGACTGAGCGAGGTGCCGAGGCTGCGCCCGACTGCCGTCACGACGTGCCCCGCCCCGCGGGCCTGGTTCACGAGGGCGAGCCCGACGCCCAGGGTCGCTCCGATCACTGCGATGCGCATGGGTGCTCCCGCGGCGGGTGGAACGCCACGAAGGACGATTCGCGCGCCCGGCTCAAGGACGATGCATCCACAGCAATGCGCCGGCGCCCCGTGAACCCCGAGGTGCGGGCGCCGTTTTGCGTCCGCGTGGGCGTGGAGGATGCGGATGACGGGCTTCGACAAGGCGGCCCTGGAGCGGCTGATGACGCTCGGGCGAAAGCGCGGCCATCTCACCACGGGCGACCTCGAGAACGAACTGCCGGTGAGCGCGATGTCCCCGGACGAGCTCGCCCTCGTCATCGTGCACCTGGAGGAGGCCGGCGTTCCGGTGGAGCTCGATGCCGCGCTCCTGGCTCCGGGTGGCGGCGCTCCGGCGCCGGAGGCTGGCGGCTTCGTCCTGCCTCAGCCCGCGACGACGCATCCGCCCGCCCGTCCCCAGGAGGGTTCCGGCGCCGCGCCGGTTGCCGCCGCGGCGACCCGACCGGGCGCGAGCGGGAGCGAGGGGTCGTGGAGCAGGGCTCACCTCGCGGTGATGATCGCGGGACTCGTCGTGGTCGCCCTGCTGGCGGCCTTCCTCGCGATCGTGAACCTCGCGCACAGGTGACGTTGCCCGAACGGATGGCCCGCTCGACCGTTGACCGGGCGATGCACGAGAGCCCCGTCACCTGGACCCGACCCGAACGTCACGGCGTGCCGCTGCGCCGGATCGTGGGGCATGTGGGCGAGATCGAGATTGGCGTCGTGGAGTTCGACCCCAGCAATCGGCTGTGGCTCTGGTCCAGCCCGCTCTCGGAGGAGGCCTGGGGCTGGGCGCCGAGCGAGGATGGAGCGCGGCGGGCCCTGGAGCTCTGGCTGCGGGGCTGGCTCGAGCCGTTCCGGCCGTTCTTCGCGCAGGAAGACCGTTAGGCCGTTGCCCCCAGGGGATCGCAGCGGAACGCCCCGTAGCCCCCGCGCGACAGGCGCTCGGCGAGGGCTGGCAGGAGCAGGCCCGCCTCGTCCGCCAGCGTCCATGGAGGGTTGACGACGACGAGCCCGCAGCCATTGAGGCGCGCCGGATCGTCGGGCCGATCGATCATCAATTCGAGGCGCAGGACGGGCCTCGGCGCGCTCGCAAAGGGCGCCAGTGCCCGATCGACCGCACGCGGCTCCTTGATCGGGTACCAGCCCGCGAAGATCCCCGTCGGCCATTTGCGCGCCGCCTTGAGGATCTCGCCTGACAGGCGCTCCAGCTCGCCCGGGATCTCGAACGGCGGATCGACCAGCACCAGGCCGCGCCGCTCCTTGGGCGGCACCAGGGCGTGCAGCGCGGTCCAGCCGTCGAGATGCATGGCCCGCATGGTGGGCGCACCCGCGAGCCGCTCGGCGAGACGCGCGTGGTCGTCCGGATGGAGCTCGACCGCGATGCCCCGGTCCGCCGGGCGCAGGAGCTCGCGCACGACAGCTGGCGAGCCCGGATAGGCCTGCTCGCCGTGACGGGCCCGCACCGCCGCGAGCGCCTCGCGGTACGGGGCGAGCAGGGCTTCGACCGCCGGCGCGAAGGGCTCGTCGAGCCGGCCGATGCCGTTTGCCCATTCGCCCGTGCGGGTCGCCTCGTCCGAGCCGAGGTCGTAGAGCCCGATCCCCGCATGGGTATCGATCACCCGGAACGGCGCGTCCTTGCGCTTGAGGTAGTCGACGAGGCGTGCGAGCAGCGCGTGCTTCATCACGTCCGCGAAGTTGCCGGCGTGGAAGGCGTGCCGGTAGTTCATGCCGATCTCCGACGGGTTCGATTCAAATGCGACGGGAGCGCTTCACGACGGCTTCAATCGCGGCGTGCCAGGGTGACCCCGTCGCCCGGATTCCCGAGATGCCTCCCACGGTCCGCCTCCTCTGCACGGCCCTGTCCCTGGCCTATATCGCCGGCGCCCCCGCCTTCGCCGAGCTGCGGCCGCGCCCGATCGACGAAGCCCTGGGTCGGTTCCATGCCGACGTGACGCTCGCGGCGGGCCAGGGAACCTGGTTCCTGCACCAGCTCGCCACGGCCGAGCGGCGGGCCTTGATGACCGAACGCGCCCTCCTGAACGTCGGACGCGCCTTCATCGCGGCACGCTGATCCTGCTCGGGATAGGGCGGGCACGAGGCCGCGGGAACGCGCTCCCCCCGGCGAAAGCGGCCCTAGCGGATCGGCTCGAGGCGGACCTCGCCGCGGCAGCCGCCCTCGTCTACCTCCCGGCAGGCCCGGAACCCTTTCAGGGTCCGGTCGAGGCAGATCCGGACCTCCTGCAGGACGCCGCGCCGGCACGAGACCGCCATCATGTCGGGACGCAGGCCCGGGTTGGCGGCCGTGAACGCCCGCTCGATCTCGATGGCGGGCATGGACTACCCGGAGCGCAGGTCGCGGAACCGGTCCGGGATCGCGA